>NZ_JACJQM010000080.1:0-24485 GCF_014696655.1 Nostoc sp. FACHB-888
TCATCCCCCTTTAAAATTATTATCATTATTGCTTATGGAATAGTTTATTTTCTGGAAGTCCCTAACTAGTTCTAATATTTGACTACGTACTGTTTTTTCTATACCTTCGAGGTCTGTCAGCTTATTTTGGTCTGCTTCTTCATATAAAAGACCTGCCAATTCTTCTAAGCACGCTTTTAGCCGTTCTTGTTTATCCTGATTCATGCTTGATGACCACAACCACACTTGTTTATATCTGTTATCTTTTCCTAAAACCTCTATATCTTCCAAAAGTGGATGCTCCCTAGGAGATTTACTACGCTGAGTAACCACACGCCCAGGTATCCCAACGACAGTACAATCGTCAGGAACAGAGTATAATAACACCGAATTTGCTCCAATGCGAGTATTGTGACCAATATTGATGTTACCTAGAATCTTTGCACCAGCCCCAATCATGACATTGTTACCAAGGGTGGGGTGGCGTTTTCCCCTCTCTTTACCAGTACCACCCAAAGTAACCCCCTGATAGATTGTGGCTCCGTCGCCGATAATAGTTGTCTCGCCAATTACCACACCCATTCCATGATCAATAAAGATACCTATACCTAGTTTTGCTCCTGGATGAATATCAACTCCGGTTAGCCAACGAGCAATGTAGGCGAGAAACCGGGACGCAAAAAAAAACCGTGGCAATACAAAATGTGGGCAACTCGATAAGTTGCTAATGCCTGTATACCTGGGTAGCAAATCAAAACTTCTAGCCAAGTACGAGCTGCTGGATCTTTTTCAAAAGCAGCTTGCACGTCTGCTCGAATACAATTGACTAGACTCACTAAAGTTGTCCATATTGCAATTTTTTCTACGGTATAATTGAAAAACTTTTTCAGCAGTTTAACAAAATAATTCATTCTAAACTTCCATTAGGAAATATGAACAAAGAAAGTGGATTACAAGAATTACTGCATATAATTGCACATATATATATATGCAATAAAAGTATGGAGTATTGATTTAATAGGGTGTAATGCAATGTCCTTGATGCAATTCTATACAAATTGCCCAAACCTTCCGAGGCAACAATTTTAAGCCTTACTATATCTCTGTTTTGTTTCAATAACGTACTAATTGAAACAAAACAGAGATAAATAACTTTAATAATAAACTTCAAAAGTATGATCACTATACTCTGATTTAGATTTCTTCCGAAAGAACCACCACCGACGCAAGCAACAAAGAAGCATTAAACTGCTCAAACCTACTAATGCTGGGATTATTGTTGGCTCAGGAACCGATTTGAGCGATTTATAGTTCTTAATTAAAAAAGACTTTTCTGGATCAAGGGTAAAATCCCACTGGAAAGCGTAAGCATTGTCACCGCTGGAAAGCAGACTAGGCAAATCATTGAGTGTAGTAGATGTATTGTCTTCCAATGCATCTAGGATGGTAGAAACGGGAGACACTTGGTAATAGGTCGCTTTAGGCTCAATGACCTCAGTTGCCCAAGTAAATTGATTAAATTGCTCGGCTTTATTGCTACCTATTTTTGCTGTATCCTGCGTCCCATTATCATTTAAATCAAAGTCAGTATAATTGAATAAGTGCAAATCTAACTTATCAGAACTAGTATTTTTAATTGCGATATTCTCAAATAAGTTAGACCTGCTACTACCTTGTGAATCACCATCCAATGTGAAGTCAAGTGCAATCTCAAAGCCACTACCAGCATAGGTAGCAGAGATTTGTTTATCACCGGGTTGAGATTGATCGAGGTGAATCAAATTCAGAGTATTAATCGGGCTCTCTTTATCTTGAGAGCCAATACGATACCAAAATTGATTCTGAAATAATTGATTTACATCATCAACAGTCCACAAAATTAAACCATTATTTGCAGAATTAACTGATAAGTTAGGGTCAAATGCAACTATTGAATTATCATTACTGAGGGTTAAAACAGCAGATTTAGCAGATTTAGCTGTAATTGCTAAACTAGTTAAAGAGACTACGGCTGTCACCATAAACATAAGTTGTTTTTTAAGAAACATATTACAAAAATTTTTGAACATTTTTACAGCTTCTCGGTAATAGCATTGTAAAACTTGCTTGTGAGCGTATTTTAATCTTATTCATGCTTAAATATTTCGTTTTAATTTACAAAGAAAGGCAGAGGGCAGTCCCGATGAAACAAGTTTCATAGTCAAGCATAAAAATGCGATGTGAGACTGATCTATATAGATACTCATCGAAGGAGCATTTTCAAGTCAGAAGGCACAAGGAAAAAAGTATTAATAAAAACTTTAGTTGTGGGTATAAAGCCCACTTAAATGAGGTTAGGGACATCCAAAAATTAAATTACTCAATTCCTGTATTTAATACGACTATCCGATTTCTTTTCCCCTTGTTTACCCTATTTACCAAAGCGATTGATTAGTTCTTTATTTGGAAGTCCCTTAATGTATAACCATTGTGTTAGGAAATATCTGCAATAATCTGCTCCATGCAGCGCTCTGCTAAGGCAGCAATTGTTATGGATGGAGGAGTACATGCTGTAGAGCCAGGAATAAGTGCACCATCAACAACATACAGTCCTTGATAACCAATTACCCGACCGTATGTGTCACATACTTTATCCATTACCGCTCCTCCAAGGGGGTGGGCAGTAATAGTATTTGAATTTATCGATGTAGATTGGTTTTTACGCTTGTGACTACCTAGTGTTAATTTCGTATGGGGTTGTTGATTGAAGGTAGCATTCTTCCTATCAAGAATTCTATAAGTATACTCTACATACTTCAAAACTTTTTTATTCTCTGGAGAATCAACAGCCCAATTTAACTTGACCGAATCTGTAGCTGCATCATATTTAAAGCTTCCGTCGTTTGGAGGTATTGCCATACCCAAAGCAGATAAAGTTCCTTCAGGAGCATTCCATGTCGGATACTGTACTAGAATGACTGGTCCAAAAGGGTTATCTAAATGTTCAAGGCGACCAGTTGCTGGTCCACCTTGACCTGGATTAGTGGGTGGTAAGCCTGAACGAGTACCAAAATTGTCCCCATTGTTTCCCCAACCTTGACCAACGTAGTCATTTAAATTAGGAAGTGTCTTCTTTGCTTTTGCTTTAACTAAAAGTTCAGAAGTTCCCATAGAACCAGCTGCTAAGAATAAGTAGCGACAAGTAATAGATGTACTCTTAATAGTTACTCCATACTCATTGATTTGAATGCATGAAACACGGTACCCACGTCCAGGAACTTCAGATATTTCCGTTACTATATGTAAAGGGAGAATTTCTACATTCCCAGTTTGCTCGGCTTGTGCTAAATAATTACCATCTAGGCTTTTTTTTGCTCCACTATTAATGCCATACCAAATTTCCCCAATAATTGCAGAAGGTAACTTAGTCCCGTTGATTTCTTGACGAACAATATCCCAATCTGTAGCCATATCTAATAAACCATTAGAAAATCCCGCAATATTTGCTTGCTCTAGGAAAATCCGTGTAGATTGATAATAACTAGTAGCTAAAATATCTTGGGGAAGAGGTGATGGTTTCAGAATTGAACGAACGCGGGGATAGTATATTTTGTCCATCTCATCATAGCTAATTGAGCTAGGAAAAACTCTCTCGAATGTCTGACGCGGAGGTTGGTAAGTGATGCCGTTATATATTAAAGAACCTCCTCCAACTCCAGCCCCACACAGAACAGAAATACCATTTTCATCTTTACGTTGTAACACTCCTGTATATATGTCTATAGGGGATTCCTCAAACAGTGGTGCGTTTGGACTGAGCCAAGCACATCGACCGTCAGGATTACGATAAGTAGCAAAGGTATTTTGATCGGGTTTAATAGTCCAGCGACGACCTCGCTCTAGTACTACTGTTTTGATACCAGCTTTTCCCAAACGTAAAGCTGCAACAGATCCACCAAAACCACTACCTATAACAACAGCTTCTACTGGCTCATCACTAGCTCTAGTAAGGCGAGGACTAGCTAATGAAGCTATTAAACCAGTAGAAAACAAACTGGCAGTTTGAAGAAATTGGCGACGTTTATAAAACTTGTTAGCCATCTATAGTAATCCTAATTGATGTGTTAAAAATAATTAACCATATATAAATATTTTCGGAAAGTAAAACACTTGATGATGAGTAACGATCTCAAATAATTTATTGACATCAGTTTTTGCGGTCACTTTACTTCAACACAATAAAAGATGTCAAATGGGTTATATAAAAAATATTTGGTTGCAGGCTAAAACATAGGTTCAACGTTTTTGTGTTTTAGTTGCTTCGTTTTCTCATTTCAAGTGGATGTTTGAGTGCTTTATCCGAAATATTTTCTTTATTTTTCTGTTTCTCCGTACAAAGCTTTTTAAACAATCAACCCTAGTCCCATAAAATTGAGCTAAGTTTAGCGCAAAAGAGTTCAATTTCCTCCTCGCTGTTGTAATAGTGAACAGATGCACGGACAAGCTCAGTAAGTCCTCGCACTTCCATATCGAGACGAGTAGATTTTAGAGTCGAGACAGAAACGTTAATATTTTGCTGAAAGAGTTTCTGCAAGATATCCCGTGAAATCTTGCCTTCAACAGTAAAACTGATAATTCCACACTGTTCAACACCCAAATCCCAAAGTTTAACTCCTTTAATATCGGCTAATTGAGTACGTAAAGAAGTTGAAAGGGCTAAAATACGCGACCAAATAGGTTTAATACCCCACTTCAAGGTATAGTCGATGGCAACACCGAGACCGATCTTGGTGGCATAGTTGGTTTCCCAGTTCTCGAAGCGACGTGCATTTGGAAGCAACTCGTATCGGTCTTTTGCCACCCATTGCGCTGCATGACGATCTAATAAAGGAGGCTCAAACTGTTCCGTCGAATCACGTTTAGCATATAAAAACCCAGTTCCACGAGGACCACGCAGATACTTGCGACCAGTTGCGGAGAGAAAGTCGCAACCTATGACATTGACATCAATCGGCATTTGACCAATGGATTGACACGCATCTAGCAAGTATAAAATACCAGCCTCACGGGCTACCTTCCCTACAGCCGCCGCAGGATTAACAAGTCCACCGTTAGTTGGGACATGGGTAATAGCAATAAGTTTTACATCGTCATCAATAGCATTACATAGAGCAGTAATTGAGATTTGCCCATGTTCATCGTTGGGAACAACTTCAATGACTGCACCTGTCTTGCGGGCTACCTGAAGAAAAGCGACGTAGTTGCTTGCATATTCTGCCATCGACGTTAGGATTCGGTCTCCAGGACAGAAAGGAATTGAATAGAAAGCCATATCCCAGGCTCGTGTGGCATTCTCAATAATAGCTATCTCGTCTCGATCGCAATTGATTAGCATCGCTACAGAATCATAGACGCGCTCGACAACATCATGTGAATATTGAGCAGCTTCAGAACCTCCGATCTCTGCCTCCATTTGCAAATGACCAATAACACTTTCTAATACAGGCTTTGGCATCAGTGCAGCACCCGCATTGTTGAAGTGTAAAACATTTTTACAACCTGGAGTTTCATGGCGAGCATACAAAATATCGAACGTCATCTGATTATTTAACCTCACCGTTGGCAATTTTAATCTTCTTCCCGTTAATCTTTTTCAAGATAAAACTATCGAATCGTTATTATCTCTTAGTGCATGTCATCAGTTGAGCCAAATCATGATAGTAGCGAGGTAAATTACACCGAGAAAGTTGAATTTGAGCAAATCGAGTGCCTGTGGCGATCGCAACATCAACTGATGACACGCTCTGGTCTTTTTCAAAAATAAAATCGGATTCCGATCTCACCAGATTAGTGTACACTAGGCTAATTCCTTAAATAGATCCTTAATGGAACTAGGATCTGATAAAACATCCTCTTGGCATAGAATCACGCTCAATTCTGGTAATTTCGTTACTGCTACTCGTGGACAAAAATGATGCTCTCGGTGAAAACCACGCGGTAGAGCACTGATGATGAGCTTTGCTAAGACCCCTGTTCTCACAGAGCGAGTATTGTTTTCGATATTTGCAGAGGTATCCGTCCAACGATGCTCGGTTAAATCCATGAACGTTAGAATCATCGGATACACAGTATACATGGGTACTATCCAAAATACGATAAAGGGAATCCACCATTGGAAAACACTAAGTACCACCCCAACAAGAACAATAAAAGTCAGGCGAACTATTGACTCTATCTGCATTTCCGAATCATCTTTAAAATATTTGAATAAGCATGACAGATGATTATAGGCCCCTTTATTGACCTCGGTGGTTACTCGTGAATCTGCATAATCCTGACGACCAATGAAAAACTGAAAACTGCTCATGATGCCAGAGCGGATACATAACCAAATTAACTTCAGTGGTCCGTGTACTACGATCGTATCTCCTTTCTTTTGACGCCCAACATAGTTCGGGTCTCGGTCTGTAAATAGATATAAATGATGGCGTATATGAATGCGTTTCCATTGTACAAAAGACCACGCCTCAGGGTGGTGAAACATCACCAGATTGGAGAAAACAGTAGCTACCCATTTGTTCTTGCTGGAAGCTTTAAAGAGTAAATTGTGACTGGCATCATGATTTAAAATGTAAAGCGAATGTTGCCTACCCGCGATAAATACAATGACAGCTAAAACGACTAGAGGATGCCATGAGTAGACTCCGATCGCAATTGCAATAGCAATCCAAAAGTAGACTTTGATGTACTGTAGGATACTTAAAACAGGATCAATTTGAATAAGGTGCTTAATTCGTTTCTGCTGATCCTCAGATAGCTGATTTAAGATTTCTTTGAAATTCAAGCTACTTGAGCGATATGAGCCTGAGCTATGAATTTTGGGCATTAATTTGACTCCTTTGAGCGGCTTGTCTAGCGCGGACAGTTTGTCCAGCCACACCCCAGTTGTCGATATTCACTTCCTCTATCACGACAAATGTTGTTTCAGGATTTTTGTTTAATACTTGGACAAAAACATCTGTAATCTGACGGATTACTTCTGCCTTTGCCTCGGGGGAAAGAGAATCATCTATCAATTTGACGTTAACGTAAGGCATAGTTTCTATTGACATCTACCGAAAGATTACGAATCCGGTCATACAATTTGTCACGCACTGCTCCTGACGCATCCAGACGCCGGGAAACACCCATAACTATATCGTTCATCAAGTGTGGAGCATCTTTTAAGATAGGCATGACTATACGGTATAGAAGGTCTTGTGCGTGTACCTCATCTACAGTTGTGTGCTCCAGATGGTAAGCCAACATCTCATCACTGATCCCTAGCCTTTTCCATCCCTTTATTAGATAATTAAATTGACCAGGAATAACTAACTCTGTTGTCAGCATTACACCAATTAATTGAGCAAGTTTTTTACGATTTACTGCTAATCCTAGATAAAGGTTGATCAACTCCAGTTCCTCACAAATTAGGAGATCTGCGTGGCTTATATAGGCATCTGCGGGAATACCCAAATACTGCATGAGCTGGGATCTCAAATTGCGATGAACTCGGTTATCAACCCCACAACCCACTTCATCCCAGTAATTTCTTACTAACTCCATCTTTGGAAGACCATATAGACCCGGAAGCATTAATCCTACGATGTCACCAAAAAGCATTTCTAAAGGCGTTTCTTGAAAGAAGAACTCTCGCATTTGCCCTAGCGACGCCTCTTTTGCAAGAAAGGGAAAGATAGGGTGAAGGTCATTAGAGTAGTGATTGCTGGCATAGTCTTGAACCCAACTGGGAAAGTCTTCAACCTGTGGTAGAGATTGCAGCTTAGGTTCATGTTTAAGACGCTCTGCCTCGTACCAGCTTTCTTCAAAGATGAATTGAATCTCAGCTAAGAGCGGATGGTTGACATTAATTGCCCTTTTTTCCCAGGGTACAGCTAGCCGACCTAAATATAGGTTATACAACGATCTTTGCACTTCCAGTTTAGCATCTTGGTCATTTTCGATAAATGCACGTTGTGCCACAGCCGAAGACCAATTGATAAATGAGTCTCTATCTTGATGGGCTATTTTGATAGGCTCATGAATTAAGCTGTACAGATGATTCAACATAATATAGTCCTTTTTTTTCAAAGCTTGAACAATTGGCGATCCTACTTGAACTGTGGAAATTCGCTCCCACTACCTTGCCTCCGAGATGGTCCCCTACTAAGTTCTACTTACGGATGTCCTTTGTAAATATCAAAGTTAAAAGGGGTAGCGCGGCCAGATGAATTATTCACAGAGTAAATTTATGAATAATTCAAAAAGCTAGCTATAGGATAATGTTGTTTGTCAAACTTGTTAAATTCAGAGCTATCAAATATTGACAATTTATTACGGAAATTGACAACTAAATCATTAAGTGCAGCCATATCAATTAAAAAAGAATCGTGACCATGAATTGACTCTAGCCATGTTAGTTCTGCATTAGGTATTAAGTCGGCTAGCTCTTGCTGTTCTGTACTTGGATATAGCATATCTGAAGCAGTTGCTACAACTAGAGATGGTTGTAAGATACTTTGGAGGACTGATTTATAATCTTGACCATTGTAACTAACATCATGAGAATCCATTGCGCGAGTAAGTGTAATGTAAGTATTGGCATCAAACCGTTCTACTAACTTTTTACCTTGATATAACAAGTAGTTAGTAATTTCAAACTGCTCAATTGGTGGCTCAGAATAGTACAGTCGTCCAAACCGTTCTACAGAACTTCTCCAAGAACGGTAAGTATTCATTGCCATCATTCGTGCCACTGCTAGACCTTGTGAAGGTTGTTTATCAGCTGTGTAATTCCCACCTTGCCACTGAGGATCGGTATAAATCGCTTGTCGTTGAGCTTCACTAAAACCAATACACCAAGGTGAGTGCCGACCAGAAACTGCAATAGGTGCGATCGCCTGCACTTTTTTTGGATAGAGCAAAGCCCACTCAATCACCTGCATCCCACCTAAGGAACCTCCTATCACCAGTTGTAGAGATTGAATTCCTAGCATTTCCAGCAGTACGTTTTGTAGATGCACCATATCGCGAATATTGATGGATGGAAACGAGGCAGCATAGACCATTCCAGTCTCAGGATTAATAGAACTTGGTCCGGTTGTGCCATAACAACTCCCCAGGATGTTGCTACAGATAATAAAATCCCGATTTGGGTCTAGTGCCTTACCTGCTCCCAATAAAGGCTTCCACCAAACATCCACATCAGCACAACCAGTTAGGGCATGACAAACCAGTACTGCATTGTTACGTTCAGCATTTAATTGCCCCCAAGTTCGATAGGCAATCTCAACTCCGGTTAATTTTCCACCCAACTCTAGATGAAATGGCTGTGAGAGTTGGCAAAACTCTGTTTTATTAGAGATGAAGTCTTTGTAATTCATGGCTTTTTTATCGGAATATTAATTCGTAAACAGAATTTATTTACAGGTGGGTTTATACTTTTACAGCACTTCTGGCAGCTATGGTATTTTAGCTAGAGAACTTCTGAGAATACATGGATAATATCCTCAACTCTTTCGATCCCGACAGAAATCCTAAGCAACTCTGGATTCAATCCCTTTTCATTTAAAAATTGTCTACCTTCTTGATTAGACACTAGGTCATAATGTGCAAGATACATATACGGACAAACTAAAGTAAATTCAGCTCCAAAACTAGGACCTTTAGCAATTTTTAACTTATCATAGACTGACTCAAGAGGGATGTGTAACTCAATAGTTATAATTCCCCCTGGAGAATTTGGAGCCTTTTGAATCTTCTCAAAATTGGGCTTGGATTGTTCTTCATAAGCCCAAAATATCTTCTTAACAGATTTGCATTCCTTCAAAAAACTAACTATTTTTATCGTGTTTTCGTTCACTTTTTTGATTCTTTCTAAATACCCATTTATTTGAAATGCTAACCTTTTTATTTCTCGAATATATGGATGCTCTAAAAAGGTGGGTATAATTGTTTTAAGTTGATTGTAAAAAAATGAATCATAATTTAAAATTATAGCTCCCAACATCAGATCGGCAGAACCAGATGCATACTTGGTTAGACTTTCAACAATTAAGTCAGCATAAGGTAAAACATTAATATTGTAGGATGTACCTACTGTAGAATCAATTATAAAAATACAGTTATATTTATTTGCAAGCCTTTTAATACTTACTATATCAGGAGTTTGTACTAAAGGATTTGAAGGAACCTCAGTTATAATCCCTGCTATATACTTTCCTTTTTCGTTAAAGATTAATTCAAGTTCTACTAGGTTAGCAATATTATAGACTATAAAGTTATTGTTCTCATTAGTTTGGAACTTTTCAATAAGTTGCATTGTATCCATATATAACCACCCAAACTGTATCCAGATATATTTACCATTTTCGCGTTGAAGGTTAGTAATTGATTTATAAACTGAATAAATTGAGTTCATTCCAGAACTTGTTAGATATATGTCATCCTTGCTTCCTGCACCATAGGAATTACTTAATGTATTGAGAATATAGCTTTCTGCATCTCCTACAAAATATTCTTCAGCCTGTATATTTTGCAAGATACCCTCATTTATCATAAAATCCTCAGCCCAACGGGATGATATTCCTGACCCCGTATGCTGCAGAAAGTCTTGAGCCTTTTTTATCTTAGTACTATCTTTTGGAAGAACGACTCCAGTTATCTCTTTATACTCAATAATATTAGAAGCATTTATTTCTGCAAAACTACACAAAGCCAGTGCCACTTTAGTAGAAGATAAAACTAGCAGATGTTTAGCATCCAATGCAAACTTTTTGCCCAGATATTTTTGAATTTCAAGTATATATGGATGGGTAACAAATCTTGGATATCCAGTTACGATTTTTTTGAGGGTTTCAGGTCGTTTTTCTTCGTAGCCAATTATATCTTGTAGTGTCGGCATACTCACAGAAACACTATGAATACTATAAGGAAGCCTTGTGCCACAAGGTAAATGCCTAAAATAATACTTCTGCATAAGATTTTTTACAAACAGGATACCTGCAAGTGTTTTTTTGTTCCCAGTTATTTATCTACTAGTAGGTAGATAAGCATCTCAAACATCCTCTCAGGGCATTGGAAAAAGGCGTTCTTCAAAAATAAGAGAGTCTGAAGTTACCATCCCCAACTTTTGAAAAACTTTTTGGGCGCTAGTATTACCTTTATAAACATAAAGGCGTAATCCACAAACATCAGCTGCTTTAGCCTCAGTGATTAAATATGCATAAAGGCTACGAAAAACATCCTTTTTACGATGATTGGGTTCAACATAAATATCAAGTAGCCACCAATACCAAGCATTGCTCCAATCGCTCCACTCAAAATTGATAAAAGTAGAACCGATTACTTTATCATCCTTTTCAGCCAATATGTAGAAACCACGATTGGCGTCCTTTAGTACTGCTTGAATTCCCTTAGTAAGTTTCTGAAGATTTAGGCTCTGACCCCTAGCCTCCTGAGCTAATGCTTGATTAAACTTTACGAGAATGGACAAATCTTGAGGTTCTGCGAGACGAATTATCAGATTTACAGCCATAGTTAAGATTGAAAGTAATATACTTGCAATAATTCATTCTAAAAAATACTTTACAACGTTGACTAATATTTACATCAACATCTTTAAACCCTAGAAATTGTGCTATTTCAAACCAATTTTTCACTTGTTGGTGCAGCGTAGGCTGATTATATTTCAGGCTCAAAATATAATCAGCATTTGCTGTGATAATTTTTTGGGCAATCGATTTTTGGGAACGCAAAAGCATCAATGGTGATGATGCAACCAGATATGTCTAGCATTTCTAACAGTGCTGGAATTGAGGTGATTTCATTGGATTTGTCAGCGACCTTTGTTTGTCCTAATACCAAACGGTGTTCACGCTTACCACGCACTGACTGCGTGTAAGGCTTTCATCTGAGATTCTCGGTTATATGAGCCTCTATGAGTTTTGCCATCTATGGCTACTACTTCTACTCCCAACTTTTCAAAAGCGTGATTTTACCCAGCAAGGAAAACATTTCTCAAACTATGCAGGGGTTAATTCTCTCAAACACTCTCCTAAAAGTATCCGGGCTAGGTATTCCGAAGGGTAGTTGCAAAAACGTTTTTAACCACTCCTGTTTATTAAGTCCATACTCGTCAATATCTTCCCAACCTTGCGCTCTTGCTATTACTGCCAAAATTGCTATAGTGATTATATCTGTGAGTAAATGATATCTTGTCCTTTCCACTCTCGGGTCTTTTATTAGAGTGAAGTATTCCTGAAACTTAGTGGTAATGTCTTTGCTATCTATGCTGGATGCAAAAGATGCTTTGGTTTTTCTTTTCTTGTTCTCAAATCCTATTGACATTACTCGAACCTTGCACCTAGATAAATTAAATCTTACCCTAGCTCGGATAGTGCCACTTTTAACCCAACTTTGCCAATCAGGCAAGTCCGCTTGTCAATAGGGTTTGAGACGCGCTAACCCTGCATAATAGACACCCAAAGAATTGTGTTACAAAAAACACTAGTCCATTAAAGAAATTTTGCTGAGGCTGGTAATCACTGGAATCGAGACTAAAAAATGCAAAACTACCCAGCAGATCTGAGTTAATCAAAGACTTACCGAAAGTATGAACAATCTTTAATATTAAACAGCTACAGATGGTTCTTTGCGAACTGGTATTGCTGTCTTTTTAAATATTAGAAATCTGTTTTTACGTAGACAGGTTTTTCCTGGCGTCCAGCCCGGAGACTTTCCGCTAGGTTTGGGTGGTTGGGCAGAAGTACCAATTGTTGCAAAAACTCCATTAATGAGGTCTCTGCCCTATTTGTTTACCTTATTTCTGTAGTACTCAAGTGATGGCATTCCAGATAACTTTAGTATCTGTAAATTGACGAAATCTGGCAACTTTACCATCTAATAAATCGTAAACATGAGCAGCGGCAGAGTGAAAAGACTTTTTACTGACTTTGTGAACGCCCTCATAATATCCTAAAGCAACAACTGAACTTCCTCCATCTAAATAGTCCTCAATCTTAAATCGCCAAGAGTCCCAATCATTGTGAAGTACATCGAAGACACCCTTAATCACTGCATCTGTACCATGATGAGTCGATCCATTTGGAAACCCTTCATTCTGAATCCATTCCACATCAGAAGCACATACCTTCCGAAATGCTTCATAATCCTTTTGACTGAATGCTCGATAAAGCTCTTGAACGATTTCGACATTACTCATTGAGATATCTCCGCTTTTTAACACCATTTTTTGTAATGCAATCGATTAAAGTTGGCTAATTCCACCGTCAACGGCGATTTCAACACCTAAAATATATGCAGAATCAGAGGTGCTGAGAAATAAGACTGCCTTTGCAATATCTTCAGGTGTTCCAAATCGCTTCATGGGCACTTGATTGATAATATTTTGTGCCATAGCTTCGACATCTGCCTGAGGCATATCCAATTTACTGTAAATAGGCGTTGTAATAGCTCCTGGACTAACAGCATTGACTCGAACTCCACGACTCACAAGTTCAGCAGCAAACGTTTTTGTTAATGAACGCACCGCCGCCTTACTTGCCCCTAAAACACTCGTACCAGGCAAACCGGTTTCGCCTAAAAAGGAGGTGTTGAGGATGATTGCAGCATCATCGTTTAAATAAGTTAAGGATTTTTGAATGGTAAAGTATAAGCCTTTGACATTGATTGTAAACAATTCGTCGTATAATGCCTCCGTCGTTGCTTCTAAAGGTGCAAATTTTGCGACTCCAGCATTTGCAAATAAGATATCAATTTTGCCTAGCTTTTTCCCAATTACACTATAAAGTTGATCAATTTGTTCCAAGTTTGTAACATCGGCTTGCATAGTTAATACATCGCCGCCAATTACTAAGGCTGCTTCATCAAGGCTGGTACGATTGCGTCCAGAAATGATAACCTTAGCTCCTTCTTGACTGAACAACTTAGCAGTTGCCAATCCAATCCCACTGTTGCCGCCTGTTACAAGGGCAATTTTTCCAGCTAATTTCACGATGTTTCTCCTCGTATTTATGGTTATTGATCTTTCCTATACCCTATAGGGGTTCAGCCGGGATACCTTCTCAATGGGACATATCGATATCGTAAAATTTTGTAAGCATAGAAAGCTAAACCCTTGATATACGGTTGTTTCAATACTAAACTTTACTTGACTCATTCAGTTGAAACATTCCCAAAAATGATTGTTTATGGGCAAGTTTGAGGGGCTATTGGGATGAAGAGTTGACTTCACCGTGCAAAATTTTGATTGTCCTAACATCATTTTTGGGCAACTTGGTAAATCAATAAAACACGCTCTGCAACAAATATTTACAATGTGTCCGGTTTTGCGCGTATCCCGGCTGAACCCCTACTTGATGATCACTGCAGGGCGACTGTACTGAAACCTTTATTCTTGCGTTATAGTCTTGTCTAACAAGAAGCAAACAAGGCTTAGATGATTTATCTAAAAACGAGACTCAAAAGCTTATACAGTAGTACTTTCAGCTTATCTTGCCCTTAGTGTCAGCTACGCTATACTTACCCCTAAATGCTTCAAAATTTGCTTCGACTGTGAATGTTGCCATGATTTTATCCTTTGAAGATTAAGTAGTTTATGAGGAATGCAAGGGTTAGCTTGTTTCCAAAATCTTGCTTTTTTTCCTTGCTTATATCAATAATATCTTTGAAAACAGAAATTGTTAATTAACTATTTTTTGGTAATTATATAATTAGTACTTAATTATTTTTAGATTCTATTAATGTGAAAATATTCTATAAATAAACAGCAGTAGGTGACCATTACGCACTACCTCTGCTACTTTTTATTCACATTTGGTAAATCTCAAATTTAAGAGGATGTTTGAAAAGTCATGATTGATATATCAGATATTTTTTACCCCTTTCTAATCCTCACGCCACTTGGGCGGCTGTCGGGGAACCCGCCCAAGTGGCTCCCCTACTAGGGCTACAGCGTACACACAAGTATAGTCCACAAAGGTTTTAGCTTTTTTAGACCTATAAATACCCAATAAGGAAGGTAATACAGCACTTTGTGTAACGGTTTGGTACAGTAGTTGAGAAGATAAAAGTAAAAAATCAGATGAAACCCTATTCAGTAGACCTGCGGGAGAATGTGGATGAAATGGGAGTATTACTCGGATTAATGAGGGGAATGGGCAGAAGTAAGAAGGGAGACAGAGTGTACGATGTCAAACCATTTTACCGTGGAAGCCGAGTTACCGTAGTGGGGGCTATTAGCAATAAATCAATCCTGGCACTCAAGACATTAGGGCAATCAATGAATGGAGAAGACTTCAAAAAATTTGTGGAACAAGAGTTATTACCGAAATTGTGGAAAGGGGCAGTAGTGGTAATGGATAATCTCAAAGCACATAAAATGAAGGGGATTATTAAAATGATCGAGTCCGTAGGCGCAAGGGTAGTTTATTTATCACCGTATTCACCTGAATTTAACCCCATAGAACATCTCTGGTGGCAACTCAAAGCATTTATCAGGAAGTTTTCACCGAAAAATATTTTGGCAGTAGTACAATTGTTGTCACTAGGAGTCCTCTTATGCTCCAGCCAGCAACTCCAAAACTATTTTTCTCACTGCTGCTACTGTACCAGTTAGTCGCGCAAAGTGCTGTAATTCAATTAAAATTACAGATGATCACTTTTCAAACAATCTCTTATAATGTTTGCAATCTTTAGTTTTGAATAAGTTTGCAACGTTGTGCCTTTCTCCAAGCATGAGGAGTGTTTTTATGGTAATCACGAAACTGGCAATAAAAATGATTAATATTTTGATAGCCTACTTGTAAAGCAATCTGATTAATAGACTCTTCAGTTGACAAAAGTAAAACTCTCGCTTGAGTCAAGCGACGTAATATAATCCAATCATTGACTGTTTTTCCAGTAATTTTTCGTACTATATCGGTTAAGTAAGCTGAGGAATAACCGACTGCTTGAGCTGTTTGTTTCAAGTTAATAGGTTGATGATAATTCAATTCAATAAACTCAAAAACTTCACGCAGTCGAGGAATAGATGGAAATATGGACGTTCGTAGAGTATTGGATTTTATACTTTCTTCAGTTGCAGACAATTTCTCCTGTGCTAGTTGAACATGAATAATATCATTATCTGTGCCAACCACCTCAAAACCTGCTGTTTCTAAGCATTCCATTAAAAGGTTTTTACTTTTAGTTTCAGCATCAATTACTAAAATACTGGTCATTTTATTTTCTAATATTTAATAGAGTTATCATTGGCATTGCATAATAGTTTTTCTTTAGAGCTAATGTCCAGCTGATTTAAGTAGCACATAACGACTATTTGTCTGACATTCTTATGCCCCTCTTCAAGCCATCTCTGGAGAAAGTTTACGGTTGTCTGTGCCATCAGACTACTTTCTGCTGCAATGCATATCTTCATTGGTGATATCTTCTTAACTTTTGGGCTTCAAACAGTGATTAATAAAGAAATAATGCAACTTTAGCTACTCATAAACACAGTGTAATTGCAGATATCTTGGATGACCCGTACTTCTGGTTTGTTAATCTGTATCATTTCATTTCCTGTGAATTGTAGTTCAACTTTTGGTCTGAAAACTGGATTATTGGTTTGGATGCTTGGAGAGATACAAAGACATGTCAATTGATTGTTTGCAATTTTTCTGAACTTATCCTTCTTTAAGCACTCTGCGTAGTAACCACTATAATTCTTGCCATGTTGCAATATCCTTAGACTAAGCTTATTATACTACTTTATAAATTTAATCATTATATTGCTATGTAGTAGTATAAAAGTATGGCTATTAAAAATTTACTTTATGAACCTAGAGCTTGTCATGTAACAACCTTGCCTCTTTTGAGCTAAAAATGCTTTCTCAGTAAAGTTTTTAGATAATAAATTGTAAAAGTTGTTTCTTGACAGGCTCCTACTTTTAATGTGTACTACTATTTTATACTACAAGGTTATTACAGCATATTTTGGAATTTATACAAGTAAGTTCAAAAATAAATTTACAAGAGTTGCTGATCTGAATCAGTGGCAAAGGATGTGAAACAATTGAAATAAGGCAATAGGCCAGTTTTAAGGTAAAAAAAGATAGATCACACATTCTTAACAAGAACTGACAAATGATAATACTTACTAAATTCGTCGTTGCTGAACTAAAATATGAATCATGCAATCACCCCGAGCTTGCGAATGCATAGCGTCCGTAGGCTCACCAAGCCATACTTTTTTTGCCTATCAATCAAGTGTAGTATTATCAATCACGTATTAATATTACCCTAAAGGGTACTATCAGGAGAAGGTATCACAACCAAGATTAAGAACCAACGAAAAAATAAGCATTTCTCGTTTGGTTTAGTTTCCATGACTCAAAGCGATGTCAACGACGGGTTACATCTACGCTTAAGTCTTTATTAATAAACTAGCCTTAACGAGATTGGCTGTAACTTTATTAAAAATAGAGAAGTGTTATTGATATGATGTGTTCGTTCTGATTCTACCCCCATTTTATGAATAACCGAAAAATTATTGAATCTTAAGCTTCTTGCTTTTCTGGCTTTTTGCTTTTCTATAAAGCATAATAGGTTGAATTTTATGTATAGAAAATCTATATAACTCATATTTTTTTCAGATAAACCTCATATAAAAGCTGATTCTAAAAGACAAATCGTTAAACATTTAGGACAACTTCAACAAAAAACAGGTGCAGTGCTGGGGGGAAAGATGCTGATGGTAGTAGAAGCATTTACTCATCGTCCAATACAGCACTTTTTGACCCGGATACCAAACGTAATGAAATCAAGTAGTGGTCAGAACTTTTAGAGCGCTTACCAATTGGGGGTGATAAGGGGTATCCGCCGAGATATGTGCAAAATGGGACACGTTGTAAAGTTTTGTAAAGCTAGTTGTCAAAAACCTTGATTTACCGTCGTTTCAGCCTCAACCTCAACTTGACTATTCAAATGAAAACATTCCCTATATCAGTTGATTCACCACAAACTTTTGGAGTAGACGATTTTGCCTTTCGCAAATACGTGAAAATAATAATGCCAACAGTTTATTATCTGCCACAAAGTTTACTCGATAGTTGTGTTCCAAGTTTTGGAATGCCAATCGCCTTGATCACGTTTATGGCTGATGCGATCTCCATAGTACATTAGCGGAATTACAAACAGGGTTAGGACAGAGGAGGTCAACATTCCGCCCAACATTGCCCATGCCAACCCTGACCAAACAGGATCGTTAAGGATGGAAAGGTTTCCTAGCATGGTCGTCACACTGGTTAGAAGAATTGGACGGAAACGAACCGCTCCAGCTTCCAGGATGGATTGTTTCAACTCTGCGCCTTCTTTGAGCTTGTCTCCCACAAATTCCAGTAGCACGATCGCATTCCGCACCACAATTCCCGCCAGGGAAATCACGCCAATCATTGCCGTAGCGCTGAAGTAGACTCCACTGACGGCAAAGGCAAGCAAGATACCAATCAATGCCAGGGGAATACTGCCGAGGATGATCAAGGGCACTTTAAAACTACCGAACTGCCCAACTAGGATCAGGTAAATCAGCACGATTGCCACCAGCATTGCCAACCCCAGATCGCGAAATACATCCAGTGTTAGTTTCCATTCCCCATCCCACTGAATCCAGTAGCCTTTCGGTAAGGGATGGCGTAGGAAATAGATGAGTTGATCCAGCACTGCATATACCGAGGAGCGATCACCCATTTCACCCATGACATAGGTAACGGGACGCTGATTTTTATGCAGAATTGGTTGATCGACGGTTGAAGGTTGAAGTGTGACTAACTCTGTCAATGGCACTAAGGAACCATTCGTGGTCGGTAATTGAATTCGGGTGAGATCGTCAATACTCTGACGATTGGTATCGGCAAAGCGTACCTGAATTCCTACCGAAGTTAGTTCTCCCGGTATTTGCAGGATGGAAACTTGAGATCCCGCAATCGCCATATGGAGCGTTTGGACAACGTCTTGCGTCGTCAACCCAGTGCGGTTCACCTTCTCCCGATCCACCACCATCCGCATCTGAGGCATCTGGTTTTTCACCGAGTCGTCAATGTCTACAACTTCAGCCGTCTGGACAAAAACCTGCCGCACCTCTTTGGCAAGTTGCCGCAGTATGGTATAGTCTGGACCGTATAACTCTGCCAGCATCGTTGAACGAACGGGAGGTCCGGGGGGATCTTCTACCAGTTTAACAATTGCGTTGTAGTGTTGAGCAATTTCCGTGAGTTTAGGACGCAACCGGAACACGATATCTTCTGATTGAACCGAGCGAGCATCCTTGTTGGTCAGATGTACCCGGATATCAGCAAAATGTTCGCCGATGCGATCAGTTGCACCGCGTAACATACCGTTAAAGTCAATCGGAGCTCCCACTCCAACATAGGTTTCAAAATTGGTTACCTCTGAGTCTTGCTGTAAAATGGCCTCAATATCCTGCACCATACGATCGGCTTCCGCCAACTCTGTTCCCAAAGGTGCATCTAACTGCAGGAGAAAGGTGTCCTTATTATCTTTGGGCAGCATTCTAAACTTGACAGTTTGCGTTAACACTGGAATGAAGGATATCAGCAATAATCCGGTGATGCAGAACAAAACGAAGCGACGACGACTCGTGGAATCTAGAAGGGGAGCCATAATGCTGTGATACCAGCGATAAATACGAGTATTTACGATTGCATTTGGACTCGCTTTTCCGTCCTGATGATTGAATGGCGTGTCGATCTTAATCAATAGCCGTGCAAAAAATGGTGTTACCGTAAGTGCCAGAATTGTACTTACAATTATTGCCACCGGAACGTTAAACGGAATTGGTCCCATGTACGGACCCATCATACCCGTGACAAATGCCATTGGAATAAAGGCGAGAATAACAGTAATGTTAGAAAGAACGATCGGACTACCCAGTTCACTCACAGCATCAATTGCCGCACGGGTCTTCTCGCGCCAACTCATTCCTGGTTTTTCTTCAAAGTAACGGTGGATATTTTCGGTGACAGCGATCGCGTCATCCACCAACGTCCCCAATGCCAGAATCAAAGCAAACAAAGTGATCCGGTTAATCGTCTGCCCCGAAATCCAACCGACGATCAATACACCTGCCAGCGTTAAGGGAATGACTAACGTCACAATCAAAGACTCCCGCCAGCCTAGAAAGAGAATTAACAATCCAACAACGATGCCAATCGACATGGCCAAACTCTGATATAAGTCGCCCACTGCTCTGGCTGCTGTTCGACCATCGTTGCGGGTGACAGCAATCGCCACTCCCGGTGGTAATTGCGGTTTCAACTCCTCTAGGCGCTGAAATATCTGTTGAGCAACGCTGACAGCATTCGTTCCTTTTTGTTTAGCGATGCCGATTGTAATCGAAGGTTGGGATACAAATTTGCTCGTCGGTCGGGCTTTCGAGTAGGGATAGGGAATAGTGGTATCCCAATCCTGGCGGTAATGGATGCGGGATACGGTAGTGCGATCGCCAAAGTCATCTATGACTGTTGCCACATCTCGCAGATAAATAGGAGAGGGTGAACCTTGATCAAAGCCGACAATAGTTTCTCCTACGTCTGTTGCTGATTGAAACAGATTACCCACATCAATGAATAGGCGGTTGGTTCCTACCGACACATCCCCTGCAGGTATACGAGAATTCTCCCCCTGGAGGCGTTGAGTAATCTGAGCAGGCGACAGTTTGTAGCTAGCGAGTTTGTCGGGGTCGAGGTCTACCCGAATGGTGCGGGGTTGTCCACCTGTAATTGTTAGGCTGGCCGTATTGGGAATACTGCGTAAGTCTTCCAGTAAGCGTTCGCCAATTCGTCGCAGTTGATTATCACTGTAGTTTTTGCCTGTTACCGTTAGCGTGACGATCGGTACATCGTCAATAATCACAGGCTTCACCAAATATCGTGCGCCAGGTGGCAACAAATCCTGATAGCTATACAAATGGTTTTGCAGCTTGAACAGAGAATCTTCCCAGTTTTGTCCGACAAAAAATTGCACCGTAATTTTGGCAGCAGAATCTTGAGAAGTGGAGTAGATGTGTTCAACTCCGGGCAATTCTCGCAATTTTGCTTCGATCGGAGTGGTCAGAGTCTTTTCCACAACTTCTGCGGATGCTCCTGGATAAGGCAGGTAGATGTCTGCAGATGGGACTATAATTTGCGGGTTCTCTTGTTTGGGAGTCAGCATCACTGCCGCCAAGCCAAAAATTGCTAGAGCAGCGATTACCAAAATTGTGAGTTGGGAGTTGATAAAATAAGCGGTAATCCGCCCAATAATGCTATGTTTCTGAGAATTTTCAGTGAAGTGAGTCATGATTAGAATCTGGATTGAACGATGCAGTCATTCCACTTTTAGGAATCATGCTGAGTGATTTAATCGATCTGAAGAGCAATTCCTTCTTTCAAATTGTCTGTTGGTTCCAGTACCAACCGATTGCCTGCTTTCAAACCTGAAAACACTTCAATCTCAAAATTCTGGGTTTTGCCTGTAGTAATGGGCTGAAAGATTGCCCGATCTTTGTCGTCGATTTTGAATACACCAGTGATGCCAAACTGTTTTATGATTGCGGATTTAGGAATCACTAGAGCGATGCGTTCTCCAAATGTAGCAGCGGCTCCATCGGCCAATTGCAGTCGCCCAAACATCCCCGGAATCATTCCTGAAACTTTATTGAGGGTGACTTTCACTTCAAAGTTGCGTGTTTTTGGATCGGCAGAAGGAATAATCTGGCTGACAGCGCCCAATACGCTTCGATTCAGAGCATCCAGACGAACAGACACCGGTTGGCCCTGCGTAACCTGGACGATCAGTGATTCTGGAACTTGGGTACTAAACCGCAGGCGATCGCTACTTTCCAGCGTAACTAGTTGTTGCCCTGGCCCTGCCATTGCTCCTACTTCAGCGTGCTTGCGAGTAATTGTGCCATTAAAGGGAGCCGTGATCTTTCCGTAATTAAGATTGGCTGATACCTGTGACACCTGCGCCTGCGATTGCTTGACCTGCGCCCGTGCCTGGTTCATCGTCGCTTGAGCTTGGCTAATTCCGGCTTGAATTTGTTGAATCCGTGCCTGGGTCATCTGCACCTGTGTATTGGCTTTATCCAATACTTGCTGGCTAACCGCTCCTTCTGACCGCAGCATTGCCATCCGCTGTTGTTCGAGTCGGGCATCTGCCAGTTCAGCTTCGGCTTCCTGTAACTGGGCACGGGCTTCCCGCCACTGTGCTTGGGCAGTCTGGTAATTGGACTGGGCCATATTTACCCCAGCTAATGCCTGACCGCTCTGTGCTTGAATATCGGCAACGTCAATTACCACAAGGGTGTCTCCCGTCTTGACTCGATCGCCTTCTTGCACAGCCAATTGGTGAACTTTTCCCGTAACCCGACTGGTTAAATTCACGGTTTCTACAGGTTCCACCGTTCCTGTCAGCACTCGCTTGGTTTCGACGCTTTGCAGGCGGGCAATTGCAGTTTTCACCCTTAGTGGAACCGTTGCGTTTGCCGACACCGGAATCGTTGATGATTCCCTATTTTTTCCAGGCTGACTGAACCACCAACCAGTTCCACCCGAAACCAATAGCACTCCCACCAGCAACCCAATCCTGGGGAGGTGCCGAAGCCAGAAAGGTGAATGCGAGGGAGGGTGAGATAGTTTATCGATCACCATAATGCTTGCTCCTGTTGTTTATGATTGCCCCGCTATGTGGAATATCCTGGGCGTTGCTGAATGAAAGTATGATTCGGGCTGGAAGGGCGACAGAGCGATATTTTAAGTGGATTCTATAAAGCCATAGCCAATTACAGAACTAAAGTTAATTTTTGCTAGAACATCTACTAATTCAGGCTCTGCATTCCAGCAAACTTTATAAGACTGCATCCATTCCAATGAAAACAAGTTCGCCATTGTTTCGCTTCAAAATTAAGTTTACCAACTGAGAATCCATAGCTGTCTTCAGCTATGGGTTCTCAACTCGCTTTCAAGTACTCTGAAACGTAGCGATCAAAGAACTGCTTGATCTGCGGTTGAGTATTAAGATCGAAGCCGATTTCAGCGGCCTTCTCAAACGCCTGCTGCGGTGTCATCCTTTGCCAGATGGCAATGTTCATCAACGTTATTACAACGGCACGCATAGCACTAGCACAATGCACCAGCGCTGGTTTGGGCAACTTGTCAATTTGCCTTAACACCTCGTGAATCAACTCATCGCTGATTTCTTCTAGCTTGACTGGTATGTTAACGTAGTACAGTCCCGCTGCCTCTGCCTGCTGCTGCTCATCCCTGAGGAAGCCCTTCTCGTCAGGTGCACGCAGGTTCAGGACCGATTTGAAACCCTCATGTGCTGCCTGCTTCAATTGCTCCGGTGTCACCTGTCCCGCCGCTGTTAGTTCATCATTAATCTTCTTAACGTTTTCCATTGATATCTCCCTCGAATTCTGTTTGCCTACTGCGAAGCGTCAAAAGAAAAACTATTTTTCTATTCAACTATCATACTACTATATAGTAATATAATATTTAAACAAATTAATTTTACTTTTGCAAGATGTTGGGGTGGATGTTACTGGGTTTGGGAAAATTTCATACCTTTGCTTAATACCTATAGACTTGTCCGAAATGAATCCAATTGAATTGGAATGGCAACACCTAAAAAAAGATGAGCTATCTGGGCGAATATTTGACGATGAATACTACCATTGCTTATGCCGTAATTGACGGTGTTCAAGCTAGAGGAGAAAAAGGAAACTACAGTACAGAGCGTGTAAAATTTAATTCTAATTCTTTTGCTTAACTTTTTGTTACATAGTTGTAAATTTTCCCGCCCACCTACTTACAACAATTCATCTAGTATTAAATAATTTGAGCGTACACAAAGGCAAAAAAGTCCAAGCTTGGTTAACCAAACACCAACGTTTTGTATTTCATCATCCTCCCGTCCATTGTTCATGGATGAATCAGGTTGAACAATGGTTTAGTATCTTGCATAGCTACTTATTGACATAGATTTAGCGATCACTTTGCTGACTTTTCACGGGATGTGGAAGAAAATGCGGTTCGCGATACTGCGTCTAGCTCTGCATTCTGCTAAACAGACCATCCACAATTAGGTGGGTAAGCTTACTGCCACTCCCACTCCCACTATGCGTTGGGTGTTTCAGTGTTTTATTTATGTCCATTCATCTAGTAACGATCGCCAACGTTAAACAAATTGCCAATCTTACTGATGAACGACGTTGGATTCTTCAGCTTTTCGGTGCCCCTTGCCGAAAATATTATTTACTTACTTAACAAACCTGCGGAATGTAGGTTGATCAGATTTTGGTGGCTATTTTTGATGATCGCTCCTCTACCCCCTGAACAGGGCAGGCGAACGCACGGTATTTCTGAAATCCTTGCTAGATAAGGATCTTAACGAAAAAATAGGCTAAATTCAAAAACGCCGAAACCCTT
>NZ_JACJQM010000081.1:0-24236 GCF_014696655.1 Nostoc sp. FACHB-888
GGGGAACCGGAATCAGAGTCCCCCTTTTTAAGGGGGATTTAGGGGGATCTAAAACGTTTTGCTACCAAGATGAGGACTTTTCAAACATCCTCTTAGTCACTAAGATTGTTTTGGAATATAACAACATTGCATAATGTCAAATAACTTATATTTAGATTGAAGATATAATACATTCTAATCATTTACTAAAAAAATATTTATGATATCTATTCAGCCTAACTTTTATCCCTACAGTTCTATAGCTAAAGGCGTTTATATTTTAGATCAACATCTTAGAAAAGATATATATGATTGTTGCATTCTAGATGAGCGTGATTATGTATCTACATTAATGAGTTATATAAGATTATTTTTACGTAATAGTCAGCTTGTAAAAGGGTTGTTTAGTTTCCAGTCTCAGATTTTAAATAGTAATTTAGAAAAAACAATTGGATGTGATGCACTTATATTGTTCCGTGCTAAAAATGCCGTAAAAGTTTGTATGTTTGAAGCAAAATATCCAAGATTATATAAAGAAAATAATTACTCTTGGGATTATGTAACATCTAGTAATAAGGCTCATTTTCATGATCAATTAATAAGACAAAATAAATGGTCTTCTGAAGTAGGTATATGGGAGTTATTTATTAACGATCATGTTCCTGGGTTTCCATTAAAAGGTTTTGATAAATATGGTTCTACTTGCATCTGGCATCAAGATGCTTATCAGTATACTAAGGAAAAGGCTGAATCAATTTATCATCATAAACCTAAATATCTTGTTTGGAATAACAAAAAATTGCAAGAATGTATAGAACAATTACCTTATAATCCTTTAAATATAGAAGATGTTTTAATTTCAATATTGATTGGCAAAATGGGAAAAGCAATTCCAGTTATAGGTAATAGTTTAGTAACAATAAAGTCTTCAGAAGAAGAAAGTATAAATATACCTGTTGGCTCAAAAATAAATAGAGATGATTTTATGAGCCTCTGGGAAACAACTGGAATTAATAATTTCTTGGTAGTGGAACTTGAAAGTATTTCATTTACTCTAGATAGAGATTTTTAAATGAAACCTAACGTTTATCATCAATATTTTTTACATAAATTTATAAAAATAATTGGGACTAGTTTTTCAGCCTTTTGAATTAAGTTTCGGTATTTTCGGCGGACACCAAAAGAGGTTTTTGCTGGATACACCAAGGGATTCCAGAATTCCTCGCATTACCTCTGTGCAGTACATCCAGTGTCCCAAATCGTCATACATGCGATCAGGATTAAACTCGACATTGTAGTGCAGCACATTGGGAAGGTCTAAAAACTCATCATAGCTTTGGGGAGAAAGCAGCAAGAGATGAAATGGTTTCCCCTGGCATTGTTTTTGTAGCTTGTTGACTAAATCTATCACACCACCGCGATCGCTAATTCCTGTACGAACAAAAAGCACTTTATCGCAGTGCCGCAGTGCGTACCAAAACCTTTCAGACCGTGCCGTGTACCGAACGCGCATCCGTTCATGGACGGGAGACATATCGCTGGTTGGATCGTCTGTCTCCTCGACTTCATGGGCAAAGGATAAACCTGACCATTTACTGTGGTAAATTCTGCCTGCATCGGCACTGTAATGCAGAAAAGTAGGGTTCCACATATCATTAAAACCATGTTCGATCGCATCCGCAACATCTGCAATATTAGTCGTGCGCGTCAGATCAAAGGGAAAAGCAGGGCCATCGTACTCCATCTTATATAGCATCATGCGGACGGCACAGCGATCGCCAAGGGGAAGAATCGCCACACGGCTGATATCCGCTAATTTGCATTTATATTGGAAAAGCATCGCAGACTTTGGTGGTGCTTTCACCCGGCTCTCTAGCCCATCCTTGCCAATCATCATGGTGCGAAAGGGGGCGTTGGGATAAACCGGATCTTCATAGACACCCGATGGCATAGCTTTAAGTGCGTTGCAAACTTCCGTCCACATCGGCTGGATATTGTACTCGTTGTCCGATTCGTTGATTACCCAGAGGTGGCGTTCGTCCGCTTGCAAAATCTCCAGATGCCCGTCATAGAATAAAACGTTGTTTGGCGAAAAGAGATTGAAGGCAGCACTATATTCTAGGTTGGCACTAGGGGGAATGTTTATTGTAGTTGCGATCGCGCCATCCTCTACAGCAAAGAAGGGGAGAGTCCCTGGTTGGGTATCCTTAGCAATGTAGATACCCGGTATCAATCCAGCCTTACTTTGCAGTGCAGTTTGTAGTTCCTGCCAATAGGGAGCGATCGTGTAGCTGTATTGTGATGGATTAACAATCCGTAAACGCTTCTCTTCGATACAGACAGAGACATGAAAGCCCGCATTGTCAAAGTAGATGGGAAATTCCTTTGGTTGCTGAAAGCCTTGTTTTTCTTTTGCTAATTTGTCTTTGTCAATATCGAAGAGGTGCTGGTCTATCTGCTGATACATCAAGCTATGACCAACCGTGTTCGGGTGAGCCGGATCGAAGGATATCCCCGCTTTCCATCGTCCTTGCCCATCATCCACAGCTGCCAACCAATCCAGTATAGGTATCCCCCAACTTAGCATTCGGTTGTGTGTGTCTCGGGTCAGCCAGTAATGTTCCTGGGAATAATCGCCATTGGGATAGACACCGCCCAGAATTGGAATCGCCCCGATGTCGCGCGTCATTTTCACGAGCTGCTGCAAGCCACTTTCAAACCGTCGCTGTACTGCTCGTCGTTCGTGAGGGGGACAGGAAGCTAACCCTTCGTTGCCCAGAGACAGGGCAATGATTACAATATCCGGTTGTTCTGGGGCGACAACTGAGCCAAATCGAGCGATGGTTCTGCTGACATTCGCCCCCACTTCCGATACATTCACGAGTTTATGCCCATATTTTTGCTGTAAAGCTTGTGCCAACAGCCAGACCCAACCTTTCAAAAACCAGGCTCTATGACCTAATGCTACAGAACTGCCAATTACTATAATTTTCAGCCTTTCAGCCCCTTCTTCCACGGGCATTTTGACAGCAGGCTCCTCAAGGTATCCAAAGGGGTAAGGTTGTAAATAACCGAATGCGCCATCATCCACAATGATTGTGCTGGAATGATCGTTAGGATCAATGGGAATCCAGCGATTTGTATCTAGTAAGCTCTCCCATCGGGCGTTACCCTTTGCATCGAGACGTATGTACTTATATTCAACCCTCTCTCCATCGCCCGATAAAGCCTGCTGAATGTCAATTTCATCTGTCCACCATAAAGGATAGCGATCGCCATTTGTACGCAGATGGACACATTTCACGATATCCCACAGCCCCAACTCTGGAGTCGAACCGACCAGACAGATGGATTCACCCGTTTGCGTGTATGCACTGATCTCGAATCGATACATAAAGTTGATCCTGATTTAGAGAGTACGATATCAAACAGTCAGGCTGAATCTTTAAACCTGTTTTGACAATATTACATACAGCTATTAAGAGTCCGGTATTAATATTTACAAGTATACTGAAGCTCTGATTGATAACACCTAAAGCTACCAGTAGTCAAGCTTTTTAAAAATTAATTGGGTTTTTATAGAAGATTTAATACTAATTCAATAAAATATATTGCATTAAAAGTCTTGACACAACTAAGAACAAATAAAAATAAGGATAAGGTTAAGTTAAATCGGTTCTATCGCTTCCTTTATTTAAAAAAGATAAAAATGATTGAATTAATTCCATAAATTTATCTCATAATCCGTCAAAGTCTTATGAAGTAAATATTTTTAGCTTTTTAAGACTGGAGTAAGAATGTTTAATATGTAATTAAAACATAAAATTTGGTTTTAGGATGCTAATGATAAGATTTTCCGTAGAACAAATAATTAACTTACCAGGGATGAATAACATGAATCCTTACGAAGGAATTAATAAACTCAAGCTAATTAAAAATTAGGCCATGGCTTTCACAACTTTGAAAATTTTAAATTACAAAGTTTATTAATTTGGTATTTTGGTATTAATTATCAATAGATGGAACAATAAAAACAGCATATTAACTTAAATATTACAAACAATTACAAATGAAATTTATGCTTACATAGATGAAACTCTATGTAGTATCATTGATTTGAGTATATATGTATCTTTACTTGACCGTAGGAGAAAATTATGTCTGAAAACAAGCCAGAAGAACTGAATTCACAAGCAGTACCCTTCTTTGCCAGATTTTTAGAAGGGCAAAGCTTTGAAGACCTATCTGATGAAGAATCAGAGGGGATTGGCGGCGGAGGGAAAGTTGTAACTCTGAAGAACCCTCCTGATGTAGTAACTCTGAAGTTCCCTTCTGATAATGAAGACGGCGGCGGAGGCACAGTCGTAACTGAGAAGTTCCCTTCTGATAATGAAGACGGCAGCGTAGCAACTAGGAAGTACCCTTCTGATAGTGATGAATACGCTATTACTTATAAGCACCCTTCAGACAGCGATGAAGCTTGCCGACAATAGAATAACTGCATACTTTTGAGTACATCAGAGATGCGGTTTTGAAAATATTCTTAGAATAAAAATACTGTTAGCTTTGCCAACTCCATTTAGGGGTTGGCTTCCCGTTAAAACTAAGTTTACTTTTTTTATGCTTTATTTTTTTAATAGTTGACAGTAGGGACAATACAAAAACTTAATGAAAATATTTTATGTACGTTGACCGTGATGTGGTTTTATTAATCACCCATAGTGGTGATTACTTCACAATAGATAGAGTTGCAGAAGCTGTATCAAAACGAGGCGCACAGCCATTTCGCCTTGATACTGATAAATTTCCGATGACAGTACAAATCGAGGCGCATTTCAGTAACTCTGGGAGCAATCATAAACTGGAATATGGCACTCGCTCTTTGAACACCGAGCAAGTGCAAGCAGTATGGATGCGACGTATCTGGCAACCTGATTTAGGTAAAGAATTGGCTCCCCAATTCCAAGCAGCCTGCTCTAGCGAATCACTCGCAGTCTTAGATGGCTTTTGGGACAGTCTGAGGGGAGCTACCTGGGTGGATGATTTACAACGGATCAGTGCAGCTGACAACAAGCTACGCCAACTAAGAATTGCATCGGAAGTTGGTCTTGTCATACCTCGGACTATCGTCACCAACAATCCTCAACAAACACGAGAGTTTTTTGGGGAAGTTAAAGGAAAAATGGTTGCCAAGCTACTCAGACCTCTTTCTTATGGGATGCAAGCCTCCTCTTTTTTCATGTATACCAGCGCCGTTAAAGAAGAAGACTTACTTGATGCTGAAACACTGCGCTATTGTCCAGTTGTGTTTCAAGAACAAATCCCCAAACAGCTAGAACTACGTGCAGTGTATGTGAATGGTAATCTCTTTGTCGGCGCACTGGATGCGTCTGAGTATGCAGCATCCACCCAAGATTGGCGACGGGGAACAAAAGAGGCTCTTACCTGGCAACCATATCAATTACCTGATAAACTAATCCGTTGCCTGGATGCTTTTATGGCAAGGTTTGGACTGATTTTTGGAGCATTTGACTTCATCAAAACGCCATCAGGAGAATACGTTTTTTTAGAAATTAATCCTACAGGAGAGTGGGGGATGCTAGAGAGAGATTTGGACTACCCGATCGCAGATGCGATCGCATCTGCACTACTTTCAACAAGCCCTAAGCAAAATGCTTTTACTTAAAACCAACTGACAGCCTTTATAAATTTAGTAACTTATTAATTTTTAATTTTTAATTCGGAGCGAAGCGACGTGACTGTTTTAATCATTACTCACAGCCAAGACAACGAAAGTATTCCTCTAGTTATTCAGGCAATTGAAGCCCAAGGAGGGAAAGCATTTCGTTTTGATACAGACCGATTTCCCACAGAAATCACCTTAGATGTTTACTATTCTAAAAGTGAGCGAGTTATTCTAAACGTCGAAGACCAGACATTAGATTTGAATGAAGTGTCAGCAGTTTGGTATCGCCGTATCGCAATTGGGTCAAAAATTCCCGACTCGATGGACAACCAACTCAGACAAGCCTCACTCAAAGAATCTCGCGTCACCATTGACGGAATGATTGCCAGTATTAAGGGTTTCCATCTCGATCCTGTGCCAAATATTCGCCGAGCCGAAAATAAGCAACTGCAATTACGAATAGCGCGAGAGATCGGTCTAGATACACCAGGTACTCTGACTACAAACAATTCAGTGGCAGTGAAGCAATTTGCCCAAGAGTGTAAGCAGGGAATGATTACAAAGATGCTCTCTTCCTTCGCCATTTACGATGAACAAGGACGAGAAAAAGTTGTGTTTACGAATCCAATTTCATCTGAGGATCTGGACAACCTAGATGGATTACGTTTCTGCCCAATGACGTTTCAAGAAAAGATTCCCAAAGCATTGGAACTGCGGACAATTATTGTAGGCAAACGTGTGCTGACGGCTGCGGTTGATTCTCAAGCTTTGGATAAGGCGCGTTACGATTGGCGCAAACAGGGAATTGCCTTACTCGATGCTTGGGAACCGTACACTCTGCCTGAAGATGTTGAAGAGAAACTGCTCAAACTCATGGCAGAATTTGGTTTGAACTACGGAGCTATCGATATTATTTTGACTCCTGATGGTCGTCATGTATTTCTTGAGGTTAACCCAGTTGGCGAGTTTTTTTGGTTAGAACGCTGTCCTGGCTTACCGATTTCTGAGGCGATCGCACAGGTTCTACAGAATTAGAAACCTCCAAATAAAAAGATATCCTATCGTTTTTAGGGCAGGGGAGCAGGGAGAGGAAAAGTCGTTTTGATTCCATAAATTAAATAATATCAAGTTCGGATAAATACTTATAATAAAGCTGGTAAAGCTGGGATCGTTGCAGTGTATCTATCTACGTCTTATGCCGAAACGGATTGCGATCGTTAACTACATGAGTACGGAGGAACTTTTGGTTCGATATCGTCAGGAAACTATAGTACACAAGGTGTTAAATTTAACCTAGTCGAGGTGGGTAGGGCATTTTGACAGTGCCAAACGATATGATTTGTTTACACGATTAAATAAATCATATCGTAAACGTTGCATAGTGGGTCTTTTAGACCCCGTAGCAACATCAGTTTAGAATCCCTCGGTTAGAAACCGAGGGAGATGTCAAGACTACACCAAGATTATGATTGTACAGCTTTATAGCAGAGCGCGATGGTGAACAATGTCGCTGCCGCAAGCGCCGATCCTGTACGAATGTGATTCCAGATTGTCCAGTTGGTAAGGTAGCTAGACCATAAATTCAGTTCGATGGTGCTACCCGGCTTGCCTAAAAGGATGTAAGCCGAAGCGATGTTTGGGAATTTTAAACCAATTAGTTGTTCAACCATAAACATGAGTAAAACCTTAGTAACCATTTTTTGATAGAGTGATGCTTTGTCGAACGCTCTCATCTCCATGTCGTCCCAGGTATTGCTCCCTAAAGCGCTCCAGAAAGACCTACCCCTCACCGCTCTTGCACCTATGCAGGATGTAACAAACCTCTGGTTTATGAAGGTCATTGCCCACTACGGCAGCCCTGATTACTTTTTCACCGAGTATTTCCGCGTGAATGATACTTCACGGCTCAATCGTAGCATTCTGGCAGCAATAACCGAAAACGACACGGGTCGCCCCGTTTTTGCCCAAATGATTGGCGAAAGCATTCCAGACTTGGTAAGAACAGCACAGGAACTCTGCCGCTATAATATCGCTGGAGTTGACTTGAACATGGGCTGTCCAGCACCTAGAATCTATCGCAAAAATGTTGGGGGTGGATTGCTGCTCTCACCAGAAAAAGTGGATCGGATTTTGGCAGAACTACGGCAGGCAGTCAACGATCGACCTTTGACTGTCAAGATGCGCGTAGGCTTTGAAAATACAGATAATTTTTACGAAATTTTAGATATGATCAATCGCCACAGCATTGATTTGCTGAGTTTACATGGTCGCACGGTGAAAGATATGTACCACGGGGCAGTGAAATATGATTTGATCGCTGAAGCGGTTAGACGAGTTCATTGTCCAGTGCTTGCCAATGGCAATATCTACTCTGCGACAACTGCTCTTGAAGTGCTTTCTCAAACGGGCGCGGCGGGTGTGATGGTGGGACGCTGGGCGATCGGGAATCCTTGGATTTTTAGTCAAATTCGGCAGGCTTTGCGAGGAGAACCGATCGCGCCCGTTCCTTTAGTGGAGGTACGCAACTATATTGATCGTTTATGGCAGACGCCAACCGCAACAAGTATGCCAGAGCGATCGCGCGTAGGCTACCTCAAAATGTTCCTCAACTACATTGCCCTAAGTGTTGACACTGAAGGTCATTTCCTGCGGCTGATGCGACAGACACAGACAGAAGTAGAAATGTTTAATCTCTGCGATCGCGTTCTCCTTGCTGATCTGACGAAAACTTTGGCCCTAGCACCATATTCAGGCGTGTAACACGGGTTTTGAGTCAGGAGGCAGGGGACAGGAGGTAAGAGATAGAAACTCTTTATATTCATTTAACTAATGTCGCTCATCAAAGTCAGGCTAAATGCCCAGTACTTCATTGATTTGCTCTGCTAGTTTCAATGGACGGAAAGGCTTGGCAAAAATAGCAGCGACATCCAAATCAGTAAAACTCTCTCTATCTGATTGCTGGAATTTGGCTGTTAATAAAATTACTGGAATTTTTTTAGTGCCAGGGTTAGCTTTCAGTTGTTGCAGGGTGGCACGCCCATCCATATCAGGCATCATCATATCTAGTAAAATGACATCAAGTGTAGAGTTGGCGGCTATATTCAACGCTTCCCGACCAGAACAAGCAGTCAACACGTTCCAACCAGCACCCATTTCTAATCCCAACTTTGCGATCGCCCGCACATCTTCTTCATCATCAACAATCAAGATATTTCTGTTCATACTGATACTTTTGCACGATGTACGTGTTGATTTACTTGATCGCTATTGAGATATTCTAAAGCCAAATCGGGGAAAATTAGGGGAGAATTAAGCAGTTAGAAGCCGTTTATTGCAAACCTGGTAAAGGTAACAGTACATAAAAAGTGCTACCTTTACCCAAAATGCTTTCAACCCAGATTTTACCGTTATGTTGCTGGACAATATTTCGGCAAATAGCCAGTCCTAAACCTGTTCCTCCTTTGTTGCGGGAGTCGGATGCATCTACCTGCTGAAAACGCTCGAAGATTATTTGCAATTTATCTTCAGGAATTCCTCGCCCTTCATCTTGGATAGTAATCAAAAGGTATTTGGGTGATGAAGGCTGATTTTCTTCAGACTCAACACTTCTGGATTCTGAGAGAGTAGCATTTATCCACACGGTATCGCCTGGTTCAGAAAACTTAATAGCGTTGCTCAGTAAGTTAATCAGGGTTTGCAGGAGGCGATCGGGGTCTGCCCAAAGTTCAACTTCTACAGGGTTTATAATCAGTCTGACTTGTAATTTATCTGCCATTGCTTGCATTGCTTCCGTTGCCATAATTAGCAAGTCTGCGGCGTTGCACTTTGTCTTACGCGTGAAGATTTTGCCCGATTTCATCCGTTCTAAATCGAGAATATCGTTTACCAAACGAATTAGGCGTTCAGTATTAGTGGTGGCAATGCTCAAGACTTTTTGCCCCTGTTCGCTCAGAGTTCCCAGTTGTCCTGAACCTAATAAATCTAATGCTCCCATTGTGGAAGTTAAAGGTGTACGCAATTCATGACTAACTAAAGAGATAAATTCGTTTTCTAGACGTTTCCGTTCGGTGATATCATTGGCAATTAATAAAGCACAGGGTACTCCACCTAAGTCAATCAATTCGAGAGATATCAGTATAGTTTTGAGTTCTCCAGACTTAGTAGAAAATTCAAATTCTAGATTGTACAGTGATCCAGTTTCCGGCAAAAGTTGAATTGTTTGAGCGTAGACGCCAAGCGGCTTGTCGTTAGACATCGCGGTTGTGTTTTTGCCCAAATTAAGTTCATTTGCGGTATCTCCAATTACTTCCTCTAAAGAATAGCCGCTCATCTTTAAGAAACTGGGATTAACATCAATAAAACGAGCTTCCGAAATTGTGGCGATCGCAATCGGATTGGGACTAGAGCGAAAAACTTTAGCAAACTTCTCTTCTGCTTTGGTACGTTCAGAAATTTCCTGCTGCAACCGCTCATTTTGAGCTTGGAGTTGTTGTTGCAGTCTCCAAATCGTCAAGTGATTTTCAATTCGTGCTAAAACCTCTTCTAGTTGAAAAGGCTTAGTGATATAATCTACCCCGCCAACTGCAAACGCCTTCACCTTATCCAGCACATCACCCAAAGCGCTAATAAAAATTACCGGAATTTCGCGGGTGCGATCGCTTGCCTTCAGGTGTTGACAGACTTCATAGCCATTCATCTCAGGCATATTCACATCCAGCAAAATCAGGTCGGGCGGGACAGCATTTGCTCCCCGTAACCCCGTAGAACCTTTAGTTACACTCCGAACTTTATATCCCTGTTCCGTCAGCATGGCAGATAGGAGGTTCAGATTTTCTGGCGTATCATCAATCACCAGTATGTCTGCTTTAGGCAAGTTGAGCGGTTCTTTAGGCATGGCAATATGGACTTTAGCCAGAATAGCTACTAATTATTCTTAGAGATTTTAACCTTAGTTCAGTGTCTTAATAATCAGTTACAAAAAAATATCAATTACCCATTTATCTCCCCTAGTTCTCCCCGATTAATTTCTAATGTTACAAACATCAAATCAAGTTTGTGGCTCACCTTTCCAAAATTACACGACAAGGAGTAACTTGTATGCAAAGTTCAACTATACGTAAACCAACCATTATTGCACCAGGAGAAGGTAATCAATTCTCAATTCTTGGCGGACAATTTACCGTAAAAGCAACTGGTGAAGATACAAATCAAGCTTGGACAATTTATGAATTTACAGATACAGAAGGAAATGGCCCACCATTGCATACTCACCCTTGGGAAGAGGCATTTTATATTCTAGAAGGTGAACTAAACATCCAAATTGGTACAGAAACAATTTTGGCATCACCAGGATTTTTCGTTAACATTCCTCACAATGCACCACACGCTTTCAAGATTCGTTCTGCTAATGCTAAATTTCTGGTTTTAGTTTCACCTAAAGGCGCAAAAACCTTTTATGAAGAAATGGGTCAAGTAGCAGATAGTTCATCGCTAAACATGGAAAAAGTACAGCCTGTTTTGAACAAATATGGATTGCAGTTTCTTGCGTGAACCTTTCGTTTAAATGCAGGGCGCACAGAGGTGCGCCCCTAATGGGAATGGCTATATATAAACACGTAGACTTCGCGTTATAAATCGCTTTCGTTGGTAAATAAATCTATTTCTGCAAAAATCTTATGTACTCAATAACAAACAAGCAACTCTATTCGATGCCAAAAGCTGTCCGCCTTTTCGCTACTAGTGCCCTGAGTTTGGGACTCACCGCTAGCCTTGTTTTGTACCCAAGTGCGAGCCAAGCGGGTAAAAACGGTACTGGAGTGCCTGCCGAACTTCAGGGCGAATGGCGGTACGGTCGAATCTCGTCTATCCAATACCAAGACAGCTACACAGGGCAGTCAGCAGCCCCAAATGGTTCAAGCGATCAATTTCAACTCGCATCTAACGGTAACTACAAGCGAAATCGGCTGCTTCAAATCAACACCTACAACTGTGCATCCAACCTTTTCATAGAAGAAAAGGGCAAAGTTAAGATTGAGGCTCAACGCCTAACTTTCCAACCTAGCGACAGCACGTCCAAAGGGCAAATCTGCAATAGCGGACGCACCTACTCCAGCCGCAATACAGCAAAGCCTGAGACTTACGAGTGGTCGATTGAGACGAACGATTACGGGCAGCAAGTTCTGGTGCTTGCAACCCCCGATGGCAAGGGTCGATCTCATTACGGGCGACCTAACTAAGTAAGGTATTGAGCATAGAACCCTAATTACGCTTGGTTATGCACCCCCTGCCCCACCTCCCCTAATTCTCCCCGATTGTTTCCTAATCTACAAAATATCGAACTGAGGTCATTCCATGATTCACCATATTTCAATTGCTGTTAGAAACCCCAGCCATGTTGCTCAGGTTCTGGCGGAAATCTTAAAAGCACAAGCTGTTCCTTTTCCTCCTAACCCAGGAAGTTATATGGTTATACCTTTTGATGAATACGGTACAGCCATTGAACTCTATCCTTTAGGCTCTCAAATTGAACCTGGTGAAAATGATGAAGAATGCGTATTTATCCGTACTGCAATTACCTCTATTTATACAGATATTCATGCAGCTATTTCTGTGCCCATTAGCCAGAAAGAAATTGAACAAATCGGTGTCCGTGAAGGTTGGCGTGTAGTGCGCTGTAATCGCGATTCTTTCTTTGATGTGATTGAGTTTTGGGTGGAAAACAGATTAATGATTGAATTGCTAACACCAGAAATGGCATCTCAGTATTTGAAATTTGCCACTCAGCAAGAAAATCTGAAATATTTTTTGGCAGAACCAGCTTTAGCAACAAATTAATATTTAAGCGTGTAATTTCTAGAGACTAGAACCTAAAAATTACACGCTTCACTCTCTATTGGACATGATATTACGGATTATCTTCCGTTAGGTCAATAATTTCATCGAAGCAGAAGCTGCGGACTAAATTTGCCAACTTTTCTGCCAAAGCAGAATGAGTTTGGGGAATTTGCTCAATTAGTTGGAAAATCCTTTCAGCATCCACTTCAACGGCTGCTTGATTAAGTTCTGTTAACCATTTGGTAGGCATAGCGGTAATTGCAGAGCGAAGATTCAAGATGGAAGATTGAATATGCTCTAAGTTGTTGTTTATTGCATCTTCACTGCTTTCTTCTGCACAGATATAACGCACCTGCAAATATTCAGCTATTTTCTCAAAAATCACCTGCTCCCGGAATGGCTTACGAACCAAATCGTCACAACCTGCGGCTAAGATACTTGCCTGTTGTTCTTCAAAAGCACTTGCGGTTAGAGCAATAATTACGGTGTGGTGATTTGTAGTTATATTTCTTTCCCTGGCTCTAATCTCTTTAGTTGCATCGTAACCGTTCATTATAGGCATCCGCATATCCATCCAAATTAGATGAGGTTGCCAAGTTTGCCACATTGCGATCGCTTCTTGTCCATTATTGGCAGCTTTAATCTCAAAGCCAATGCTACCAAGAAGTTGCACAATTAAATCGCGGTTTTCTTTACGGTCATCCACTACCAAAACCCGGTAAGATGGTTGGTCTGCTGCTAGCTTGATCACACGTCCTTTACTCAATTTTGGTGTAGGTTTCAAAGCTGCGGCTAAATTCACTTGGATGTCAAAGCTAAAAATAGATCCTTGTCCAACGCTACTCGTCAACTGAATATCGCCTCCCAGCAACCGCACAAATTGCCGACTGATAGTCAGCCCTAGTCCAGTTCCCTCCTTGGTTTGGATACCGCTTGCTGTCTGAACAAAAGGCTGAAACAGGTTATTCATTTCTTGTGGTGCTATTCCCCGTCCAGTATCTTCGACTTCAAAGTGGAGGGATGGGGAAGAGGCAGAGGGGCGGGGTGCGGGGGGCAGAGGAGAGGGATTTTCCCCCTGCTCCCTGCTCCCTAATCTGACTCGTAAAGTAACTCCCCCAGTCTGAGTAAATTTAACGGCGTTACCTAAAAGGTTAATAAGAACTTGGCGGAGTTTCCTCTCGTCTGTCTGGATATAACGGGGTAGATTGGGAGCAATTTCAAATTTGAGAAATAATTGCTTTGTTTGTGCCCTTACCTGGAACATCTCTTGTAATGTTTGCAACAACAGATAAAGGTCGAAGTCTTCAGGATTGAAAGTGATTTGTCCAGCCTCAATTTTGGACATTTCCAGGACATCGTTAATTAGGTTGAGCAAGTGTTCTCCACTGCGGTTAATGGTGGCTAAAGATTCACGCTGATTTGATTTGAGGCTAGTATCTCGCTCCATTAGTTGGGAAAAACCCAGGATGGCATTCAAAGGTGTGCGGAGTTCGTGACTCATGTTAGCCAAGAAAGCACTTTTGGCTCGGTTGGCAGTTTCGGCGGCTTCTTTGGCAATTCTCAGCGCTTCTTCTGCCTGATGTCTGGCTCGACCGATCGCAATTATTTCACCTATCAGCTTTAATAGATTCACATCCTCTTGACTCCAAGTTTTACACAAGTGAATCATCGCTGTACCGACAAATCCAACTACTTTGCCAGAGTGAAGCATGGGTACAGCAACTAAAGACTGAAACGACATTCCTTCAAATAGCTTTTTCTCTGCTGTATCAGGCGGCAGTTCTGCTACACAAGAGATTTGTATATGGTTGCCACGAAGGATCGGAGCATAAAAATAAGGAAAACTTTCAACAGGTGATCCTTTGGCAAGAGCAATCAATGGCTCGACACCTTCGCCACACCATTCATGAATGAGGTCGAATCGCTTTTGATCTTCGGATAATTCAAAGATACAGCTGTGTTCGGCACTAACAAACTCAGCGATCGCTTGAAGTGTAAAATTAATTGCTGTTTCTAAATTTTGGTCAATAAATTGCCGAGAAATACTACTGAGTAAACTTTCTGCTTGGGTACGACGTTGCAAAGCTGCTTCTGCTTGTTTGCGATCGCTAATATCACGAGCTACACCCACAATCTGAAAATTACCCTGGGCATCTTGTGTGCGGACTGCATTAGCAGTTAGCCAAACCCAGCCTTTAGTTCGATGTTTAGCGCGGTACTCAGTTCCCGAAATTCCCTCACCTGTTGCGAGGATAGTTTGGGCGGCTTCAAAACATATTGGCACATCATCGGGATGAGTAAACAATGCTAAGGAATGACCTTCCATTTCGCTGGGGGCAAATCCAGTAGTGTTCAATATATTAGGAGAAATATAGTTAAATACCCCATCAGGATTGATGACAAACAACATATCGTTGACCTTTTCAACGATAGTGCGAAACTTTAACTCACTTTGCTGTAGAGCTGCTTCTGCTTGTTTTCGTTCCAATTCAGCACCGGCACGGGCAGCAAAGATTTTGAGAATGAGTTCCCGTCCAGGATCGTGCTTCATTGGTTTAACATCTATCACTGCTAGATGTCCGATAATTTCGCCGGATGAACTGGTTAGAGGAACACCAAAAAAACTCTCGGCATTCATCTTCACTAAATCTGCATCTTTGGGGAAAGCGGCTTGTACTGCTTGAGGATAGTGACACATATCCCCTCGCAAAATATGTTCACAAGGAGTTCCCTGCAATTCATACTCCAAGTTTTCGTTAATAGCCCGGCTACACCAAAATGCCAAAGTGCGGACTCTAGTTTTTGGCTCATCACCAAACTCAGTGACTAGGGCATATTTAACTTGCAACATCTCGGCAAGGTAACGAACACAGGAATTGAAAAATTCATCACCTGTTTTTGCTGCTGTGCCCTCAACAATTAAGCGTAAAGCCTGTTCTTGCTGTTTGCGATCGCTAATATCTGTAAAAACAGAATCCAAACAGGATTCTTCTGCGTTGAGACGGAGTGACAACAGTACCCAAACAACAGATCCATCCAAGCGTCGCAGTGCTACTTCAAAATTGCGAACTTCCCCGTCTTCTTCTAACTCTGCTAACATCCGCGTGCGATCATCTGGATTGACATATAAATCGGTTGTGAAATACTTGCCAACTAAGTCAGCAGCAGAGGTAAAACCTAATATTTCAGCACCACGTTGATTAGCATCGATAATCAATCCATCTTTTTGGCAGGTGCGGAAAATCCCTACTTGGGAGTTTTCAAAGATATTGCGGTATTTCATTTCACTACGACGCAAGGCTTCTTCTGCTTGCTTGCGTTCTGTAATATCGCGTCCCACACCGGCGATCGCAATTCCATCACTGGGAGTGTTGATTGTCGAAGTGTTAAAGTTGAACCATCGCCAGCCGCCGTCTTTGTGTCTTAATCGCACCTCAATATCAGTCAGCTTTTCTCCAGTCACACTTCTTGCTAAGGCTGACATACTAATTGTTGAATCTTTAGGCTCGACGAACTCCATCATAGAATGGCCTTCCACTTCTGGCAGGCTGTATCCCAGAATTGGGGTCACATTAGGCGAATGATAGGTAAAGGTTCCGTCGGGAGTGAGGACAAATATCAGGTCATTGGCATTTTCGATGATAGTACGGAACTTTAATTCACTCTCCTGGAGAGCTTGTTGGGCGCGTTTGCGTTCTGTGGCATCAGTGCCGACTGAAAGAATTTCGATTAAGTTTCCTTGTTCATCTAATATGGGTTTATTTGCCCAGACTATCCAGACGCGATCGCCATTTTTGCATAAGTTTTCATTTTCATTAAATAAATAGTTTTCTGGGTGTTGACAAATATCAACCATTAATGTTTGTAAGTCGCGCCCAGAAGCTTCCGTTTCAGGGACAATTGTACCGACAACATTGCGTCCTGTAATCTCTTGGGCATCGAAGCCAAAAAGCTTTTGACCGTAGTCATTTAAATATATGATGTTACCGTTACTGTCCCAACGCAGAATAATGCAGTTGGCTGTTTGCACTAAATCGCGGTACTGTACTTCGCTTTGTCGTAATGCTTCCTCAGTGCGTTTGCGATCGGTAATATTCCGCACCATTACCAAGATGTGTTGTTTGCCATTGTAAATGCAAGTCGTTCCTGTAACTTCCACATCGATCAAAGTGCCATCTTTGCGGATATCGACTGCTTGTCCATAAAATTGCCCACCAGTTCGCGTTGTTTCAAGAAACTCACGGAACACTGGATGTGAGTCTGGGTGAATGTAGGCTGATGGATGCAAAGCAATTAATTCTTCGTAAGTGTAACCATACAACTGACAAGCAGCGGGATTAAGTTCCACAACTGTTTCGGTTTCCATGTCAGTAATAAAGACTCCATCATTAATAGCTTCAAAGATAGTACGGTATTGTAGCTCACTTTGTCGTAGTGCTTCTTCTGCCCTTTGGCGTTGCGTAATGTCACGGAAACTCCACACTCTCCCAATAATCTGTTCGCCGATGCGCTGAGGACAGGAGTATCGCTCAAATATTCTGCCATCTTGCAGTTCTAAGCAGTCGTAACTAACTAGTTCAGGTTGTGAGTATAATTCTCGGACTCGTTGCAAAAACACACCTGGTTCTTTTAACTGATTTGCCAGATACGCCAACCGCTTAGGATGATCTGGTTCTGTCAAAAGTTCTGGTGGAATTGACCACATTTCTAAAAACTTTTGATTGTAACTAGTGATATTACTTAAGCTATCGACTACTAAGATACCGTCTTGAATCGATTCAAAGATAGCGCTTAAAAGAGATAAAGAGTTTTCTAAAGCAACTTGAGTTTGTTTGCGTTCGCTCAAATCCCGCCCTAAAACCACCAGAGCTTTGCGTCTACCATCCTGGTGAAATAGGGGAGCTTTAATCATATCTACACTGCTCACTGTGCCATCAGGTCGGGGTATAACTTCTTCTACCCGATGCACACATCCCATCTGCCAAGCTTGTTCATCTGTTTTGTCGCAGTTGAGCAAAGCATCGTGGTAAAAATTGCTAAATTTTGCTAGTTCTGAGTCTGTTTTGCCTTGATAATTAACGCCTTGTAGCTGTAAAAATTCTAGGTTAGCCTGGTTTGATAGCAACCATTTTCCCTCGCCGTCCTTCAAACAGATAATATCGGGTGTAGCGTTAATTAATGTCTGCAAACGTTCCTCAATCTCTTGCAGGGATTCTTGAGTTTGTTGTGCCAGCGTGATATCCCGAATCACCAGTATTGCACATTGATCATCACTCAGTCCGCTACAGTTACCGGAAATTTGTAGTGTTAAAGTCCGCTCACACTGCTGGAACTGGTAATTTGCTGTTTCATATTCACCATTGAGTATCCGCACATCAGGATAGCAAGGTAAACCAACTGGTTGTCTTGCTTGTGCTAATGGTAGTAAGTCAGTTAACTTCGCGCCGCAGACAGTGTTATGGGGTTGATTCACCAAACGCTCGAAGCTAGGATTGCACCATTGAATGTGTCGATCTTCTCCTACCCAGACTACAGCATCAGCGATCGCACCTAATGTTACTTCCATTTTGGTGAGGGTAGTTTGCAATTGCTTTACCTGCTCCAATTGTTTAGCGCTCATCACCAACTTCTTAACTTCTCCTGGATTGATAGGACAACTTAGTATAGCGATTGTAACTTTAGTTGATTATTAGGATATTTAGCTACAGCAAAAATACATATTAGCTTCAACTTTTACAGCAACAACACAGATATCAGCATCATAGATAAGTAAAGGTAAGAAATAACGAATGCCCACTCCTCAATACCCTAATTAAACTATGCTGAAAAATTTTTCCGTAATTGTAAATATCTCCCCTAGTTCTACCCTATTTATCTCTAAATTCAAATCAGAAAAGCAGAGAACACCGCCCAAAACAAGCGCACAATCTCTGCCGTATCAATAAGTCAACAAGAACGGAAAACAAACCTATGCTACACCAAATTAAAGAACTGCTTCAAAACACCCAACTACAACAGCAAATCAAAGCAGCAACTAACCAATCAGAAGCTATCAAAGTGTTAGCGATCGCTAGTACAGAAAAAGGTTATAACTTCACAGTTGAAGCCATTTCTCAAATGCTGGTAGAACTCACCTTTGTGGATTCCAACGAACTGAGCGAAGAAGAATTACTCAGTGTTAGTGGTGGAATGATGGCTGACAGTGCGCCCAAGCTATGTCATACAGTTTCCTGTGGTGGCGGACACGCAGGCTGCTGCTAAGAAAGGTATGTAGCTTCTCTTTCTCTTTAGCATTGTAACCTCCAAGGTCAGGTTGTTTTTCTAAAACGACTTTTTAGAGCCAGCTTTTCCAATATTTTAATTTGGATAATTTCCATACTTGATACTGAGGCTCAACGCAGAAGGAGATGCTACATAACAAATTCCCTCTTTGCTTTTACCAAGAGAAAGAGGAAACTTACTTAATAAGTATTACACCAACTTTAGGAGAACAAAACTATGTTGTCACAAATTAAAAGCTTACTCCAAAATAGCCAACTACGCGAGAATATGCAAGCAGCAGTTAGCCAAACAGAAGCCATCAAACTGTTGCTAATTGCCAGTGCCGAAAAAGGTTATACTTTCACAGCCGAAAGCGTAGCTCAAATGCTGGCAGAACTGACCTTTGTGGACTCAAACGAACTGAGTGAAGAAGAATTACTCAGTGTTAGTGGCGGAGCAATTGCTGATAGTGCGCCCAAACTATGTCACACAGCCGGCTGTGGTGGCGGACACTGCTATCTTTCTTAATTCATACTTTTTGGTGAAATAATCCACCAAATTGCCAAGTTTGTGGTCTTTATCGGTTGGGGGCTTGTACCCCAACTGATTCAATCAAGAATTACAAATTATTTTAATTATGCTTACTTAATTAGTACTTAATTAAAAATTTATTTCAGACGAACGCTATTGTTCTTAATGCCAACTATTAAAACGTAGACCAGAATTAATACCTCCCTTTTAATTTAACTCCATCATGAGGAATCCAGCTATGGTTCAACAAGTTGTTCGCTTATCCCAACAGAAAACATCAGACGATTTAAGAGCGATCGCTGCCAATGCTAGCTTTCTCTGGGAACGTCTTGACGAAAGCAGATTTGCAATTGATGTCGATCAAGTCAATGAACAAGAAATTAACCGTCGGCGCGCTCGCTGGTGTCAAGTTGTAGCAGAAGGCAAATGGGACACTTTGCACAAACGCTTACAGTGGGAAGGACTAGACCTCGATACTGTTAGTTCCAGATTGGGAACTATCGAGTTGCTTGCCGATCAACCTTTGCCTGAGTGGGCAGAAACCTTGCAGCAAATCATTCAAACCGCTACAAAATTCGATTCTGCAACCGAAGTATTTCTACCAATCGATTCACAAAATCCTATCACTTTTGAAGATATCCTTTTGCCTGCTATCTTAGTAGCCAGACAGCAATTACTGACTCGCTGCGACAGTCAATTCACCCAAGAGTCTCTTCCCTTATCAATTCTTTCCCAAGCTGCTTACAGTTCTCTAGAACGTAGTTTACTACAACGATTAGCAGGACTTTGCACTAAGACATTAGATTTTGAATTTTCTCAAGTGCGTCCTTTTGGTCAAAACTTGCTCGGCTTACTGGGACTGGAGACACCAAACAATAACACTCACTACACCAAGTTCGTCAATCAACTCTTGGAAGATGGAATGCTGACGTTCTTCCAAAAATATCCAGTTCTCGGTCGCTTAGTGGCAACAGCCGTCAATTTTTGGGTTGAGTTCACTGCTGAATTTATCGAACGTTTAGTTGCAGATAGAATAGATATTCAGCGAACTTTTAACGAAGCGATCGCCCCATTTTATCAAAACAAAGTTGCCAAAATTCAAGCCTCTATTTCCGACTCGCACAATCGCGGACGAACGGTAATTTTGCTCACCTTTGAGTCTGGACTTAAACTTGTTTATAAACCCAAAGATTTAGGATTAGAAGTTGTTTTTAACCAATTTTTGGATTGGTGCAATCAACACAGCGATCTCTTAGATTTTAAAGTTATTCAAGTGCTTGAGCGTAACGGTTACGGTTGGGTGGAAAATGTTGAACAGTTACCTTGTGTTGATCAAGCAGCTGCGAAACGATTTTATCAGCGTTCTGGAATGTTGTTGTGTGTGCTTTATGCCCTCAGAGCCACAGATTGCCATTACGAAAACTTAATTGCCAATGGCGAACATCTGGTGCTGATTGACATGGAAACACTTCTGCACCATGAACCGAATCTCATTGAAGACTCACCGCTTACCCAAGATTTGGAAACAACCGCCACACGACAATTTTGGGATTCCGTACTCCGCACCGGACTTTTACCGCGTTGGGACTTTAGTGGCGATCGCAGTGTCGCTTATGATATTAGCGGGTTAGGTAGCACAGATCCCCGACTATCTCGCCGCAAAGTGCCGTGCTGGCAAAATATTAATACAGATAATATGCACCTGTTACCTGAGTTGGTCACGGTGCCGATTGCGAAAAATGTGCCGTTTTTGGATGGAGTTGCTTTATCTCCAAACGATTATCAACAACAAATCAACGATGGATTTGAGCAGATGTATCGCTTTCTGATGGCGCACAAAGATTTCTTACTTTCACGCCAAAGTTTGCTGTCTGCTATGCAAAATCAGCAGGTGCGCTTTATCTTCCGCAACACCAGGATCTATGGCATCATCCTCCAAAAAACTTTGTCACCCGATCATCTCAAACATGGGGTAGATTACAGCATTCAACTCGATGTTCTCAGTCGTGCTTTTCTAGTTGCTCAGGAAAGACCAAACGCCTTTCCCGTTTTTAGCGCAGAATTACGAGCGATGGAACAATTGGATATTCCCTTCTTCACGGCTAGCGCTGTTATTGATGAACTCAGTTTAAACGGTTATCTAACTATTCCCAACTACTTCAAGCAATCCAGTTATCAAGACCTGCTCAACCAGTTACAATCTCTGGATGAAACCGACCTAGCTCGGCAAATAGCGATTATTCAAGGCTCCTTCGATGCCAAGATCGCAACCACCTCCAGCCGCCAGGGTGGGCAATGGCAAGCCCAATCGTTACCGTTGCTGAGTTCAGAACAATTGATTGCCGAAGCCAAAGAAATCGCCACTCAACTTGAAACCAAAGCCATTTCTGACCCTGATGGAAGCGTTAACTGGATTGGTTTAGACTTTGTGCCTCGTGCCGAACGATATCAACTACAAGTATTGAATAATTGTCTTTCTGACGGACGCTCTGGAGTTGCCTTGTTTTTAGCTGCACTCAGTCAAGTAACTGGTGATTCGCGTTACCGTGATTTAGCATTTAGAACATTGCAATCTCTGCGCCGCCAAATCCACACCATTGATCCAGAAACTTGGCAACGCATGGCTCGTTTAATGGGCGTTGGTGGTGCAACAGGTTTAGGCTCAATGATCTATAGCCTGGTGAAGGTTAGCCAATTTTTGAAAGATGCAACTCTATTGCAAGACGCTCAAGTATTAGCCAATTTGATGACACCGGAACTAATTGCTGCGGATGAACATTTGGATATTATGAGTGGATCGGCTGGGGCAATTCTAGGGTTATTGTCCCTGCATCAAATCACAGGGGAAGCAGCCGTTTTAGAAAATGCGATCGCTTGTGGACAACATTTAATCAACCGTCAAGTTAGCCACAATGGTGCGCCCAAAGCTTGGCATACTTTTTGGGACAAGCCCTTAACCGGCTTCTCTCATGGAGCCGCAGGCATCTCCTATGCCTTGCTAAGACTATATGCGGCTACCTTAGAGCGTAAATTCTTAGAAGCAGGTTTAGCAGGAATTGAGTATGAGCGTAGCGTCTTTTGCCAATCCACTGCCAACTGGCCTGACTTCCGCAGAATGGGACAATCAGGACAACCTGACTTTGCAAATAAGTGGTGTCACGGTTCAGCCGGCATTGGTTTGGGGCGTTTGGGCAGTTTGAGAATCGTGGAAACGCCGGAAATTCAACAAGAAATTGAAATTGCTCTCCAGACTACTCAGAACTTTGGCTTGCAGGCGATCGATCACTTGTGCTGTGGTAACTTCGGTAGGGCGGAAGTGCTGTTAGTCGGTGCAAAAATCTGTTCCCGTCCTGATTGGCATCAAATTGCTCACCAGAATGCAACAAATGTTGTGGCTAGAGCCAAGCGAACTGGAGCTTATCAACTGTTCCCCAACTTACCCAATTCTGTATTTAATCCCGGCTTTTTACCCGGTACATCTGGAATTGGTTATCAATTGCTGCGTCTAGCTAACAATGACTTGCCTTCAATATTGTTGTGGGATTGAGCTTGTTATTCGCATCCTGAGTGCCAAGTAATATTATGTCCGCATAATTAGTTATGACTAGGAAGTTTTCAGGCTTTTCTTAATTATCCTGCGATGCCTACAGCGGTAAACTACGAAAGATATGGTTTTTAACTAAGATTAATTCGTCATCCAAGGAGCGCAAAGTCTTGCGCTCCTTGGATGATTCAATTTAAATTACAGATTTAAATTGGTAGCTTTATTTTAAAGAATTGGTTTAAGATAACAGACATTAAAACTACCACCCTGTTCTAATTTGGTCTGATTTCTAATGCTTTTCCTTCCCTACAAAAAAGTTACGACAATTCAAATCGCAATCATGCTTTAGGCGAAAAACCTTTTTTTGTATAATCCCAGTAACCCGATTACACCAAGACCAAGTAATGCCGATGACTCAGGTACAGAAGTTGTTTGTGCTGTAAAGCCAGTTTCGTAAGAAATACTAGGTTGATTACCTGAAGTAACTGTGTAACTAGCCTCTATTTGTTGTAATCCTTCATCACCAATCGGAATCAAATAGGTGCCATCTTGATCACCAGTTAACTTTTTGCCTAAATATTCTACTGTCACATCTGGAATTTGTTTTCCTTCATAAAGAACTTGAACTTTCAAGTTTTCTCCTGGTTTGACTGTAAGAGGATTCTGTAACGAGATGATTTCTAAAGGCAAATTGAATGGTTGAGCCAGAGTGTCAGACCAATCGAAAAGAGCTTTAGTATACTTCAGATAATGGCTAACGTCTTGATATTGTCCAATTTCTTGTTCAGAAATACTGCGAGATTCATCGCCTACCTTAGCATAATACCCATTATCAAAAAATCCAGTTAACGCTGCGATTTCACTATTAGAAGTTGAAGTTAGAGATAGCCCGTCTTTTTTTTGGTTGATATCAAATGGAAGTATTTGTCTATTAGAATCATAAGCTGTAGCTTGCTTAAATTTAAATGTTTGGTAAGGTTCTGGACCATCTTCTGGGTGACCAAATAAGAGATCATATTCTCCATTGTTATAATTAAACCAGATAATATGCGCTGAAACTGGTTGGATAAACAAAGGTAACATTGCCACTGCCAATAGCAGTTCTTTCCATTTTTTGGTAAACATTTAAATCTTCCTAAATCAGGTGTTAAATAATTAAAACCATAATATTTAATAGCTAACAATCCCCCCATCAGGGATATTTCCTATTAAAAAGAGAAGCTTTTTATTAAGAAATAAAAAACAAACTTTTTTTGTTAGCTAAAATACAAAGTATTTATTCTGAAAAATACTTCGTTTAGGGTATTGGCTTTTGAGCAGAAATCAAGTATTAAGAAAAAGTTATAACAGGATATAGTAATCCTATTTAAAGACTTTGATGAATGTCAGTATTTGTTGAAT
>NZ_JACJQM010000082.1:0-23979 GCF_014696655.1 Nostoc sp. FACHB-888
TTAGTTTGTTTAACCTCATAAATTTCAATTGATGATGTATAAAAAAATATCTTAAATCAAGTGATGTGAATTGATTTTTTATTGTTTGTGAGAAATTCGCGATCAAGTTTCTCTACAGCAAAGCTTACAACTATGAAGAAACTTGACTAAAGATTTAGTACAACCGATCATGGAACGCACTAAAGCACGAAATCTTTACCGTGTGGAGGAAGTATGCTAAATCATACTCAAAGACAATCCCGAACTCAGGAGTAAGGGCAGGGCGAACGCACGGGATTTCTAAAACCCTTGCTAAATAAGGATCTTAGCGAAAAACAAGCTAAATTATAAAGACGCTGAAACCCTTGCTATTAAAGGATTTTTATTTTTATACTTGAGATGCGTTTGCCCTGGGGGTAAAGGAGGCTGCTGGTGCATCGTTAGCCATGTCAGTGAGTTCAGTTGTACAGTTACAATGTGGGATGGAGAGTACACCCTGAGAATTGACCACCTGAAGCCACTGAACTACCTGGAATCGAAATGTCAGCAGATTAGCTATCACATCAGTAGATTACGGGAAAACGAGAACTTGGAAGAGGCAGCCCGTGCTGTGCTGAAGCACTTGGGGGAGTTGAAGCGACCATATTTGACTGCGGTAGAAGAAAAGCTGTTGGGTGTGATAGAGCAAGAATATGGGATTGATAATGCTGCTGGCAGTTTGAGTGGCTAAAAATGTTGATTTATTATATCAGTGCTTGAGGTCAACGAAGATAAAGAGATAGAAGGTAAATCACTATTTCTAGCAATAGGATGCAGTCGCTTTGTCAAAGCTTCTAGTTCACCACCAGCAAGCAATAATTCAATTACTTCACGACCCTGTAAAATGAATCTTTCAACTTGCTCTTCAAATGTCATGCTACCTCGCAATACTTCAGTTAAAGATTGCCTTAGATGAAGATGATGCCAAGGATTTGCTTTAATTGCTTCAAATCGGTGATCACAAAAATCCCATTTCCCAGAATTATTTTTTAATCGTGACCGGAGTTCAGTATATTCAATAGAATTAAAAAAATCTCCTTCAAAGTGCTTCCACATATCTATATGGAAAGATAAAATTAAACAAAAATTTGGGCCCAAATGGGAATTTAAAAGTTGTACGCGATGATCCGAACCATCTAAAAGAGTACCAATGAATATGCCTGGAAACCAACTATCTAAAATATCTATTCCCAATCGCCCCCACTGGTATTTTATTGGTACACACGGGATAGACGCTTCTTGATTGAATCCAATTCTTTTTGATACCCAAATCCAGTTTTTTGCCTCAGCAGCAACTAATGTTACTCTTTTTAGGTTAGGTAATAGTGATTGAGCAGGTAAAAAAGAGACTATACTTTCATAAGAAACTGGTGCTGCTGGCCCGAGATTTTCTTCAGAAAGCATATCCATAAAGTCACGAACCAGATGATCATCTGATTGTTTTTCTAACCAATATTTTAAAAAATTATAGATATCACTCCAAGTGAGAGCTAAATCTGGATTTTGTTCATGCTGACGAGTTAATCCAGTTATCAAAATTAACGAAAATCCTTGTGACCACTTTGAGTTTGATGAGGCATATTCACGATATTTATCTAGTTGCCCTAGACTCAAACTTGACCATATCTTATGTTCAAATATGAAAGCAAATTGTCCAAAATCTGCTAACATATCTATTTGTCCACCGGGAAAAGTATGTTGTGTTTTCCATTCCGGTAATAAATCATGGGTTAAAGTAAGAGACTCTGGTAGTCTAGTAGCTAGATAATTTAAAAAATTATGAGAAAGCCCTGCTTTATTTCTTAATAACCAAGCGAACCCTTCAGTAATGAAATTTTCAATCGGATCAAGTTCTTGGCTTTTGAGATATTTACGTAATGCGCTAAACAAGCTATCTGACAAGTCAAAATCCTCCATTGCTTCAAAAGGGTTTAGCATAACACATAGGCTCAGGCAATGTCCTTACCTGAAGTCTTACGATTATTTACCTGCCAAATGTGAATAGATGCAGTCCTTGAGCGATATTCTGTTTCTCCCACTGTAAGTGTAAGTGAGCGCATCACTCGAATGTATTCCGATTCGCTGGAGCACTGTCTCTTTATTCCTCATTTGTTGCTGGAAGCAAAGAACTTGGTTGCCCATAATAACTAACCGTAACGCAACATTTAGCGCGGGTAGCAGCGACGTGGATTAAAGAACGCTCTGAATTAATTAGTGAATTATATGCTGCTTTGTCAGAAGCATTAGATAATGCAGATTTTAACGGCAAAATTCCATCATTAATACCTGCTAAAAGCATATAGTCAAATTGCAAACCTTTAACTCTGTGCATTGTTGCGATACGGACACCTTGCTCGGATAAATTATCAGGTTGAGTCCGTTTGATTTCTCGTGCTTTTATACCAAATTTTTCAAACGCAGAAACATACTGTTTAACTAGAGGATTAGTACGTACTACAATACAAACATTGCATAAAGCAGTACCATTACTTTCTAGTTGCTGAAGGTGGTTACTAATGAAGTTTATTTCATCGTCAAAACTAGAAAATCCCTTGACTATAGGTTTATCTCCATGAAGCAAGGAACGATAACCTTTAAGGTCATCTTTATCACCGTCCAAGTCATCAACAGTAACTCCATCTAATACCTTTGTTGCCCACTTCCTAGTTTCGTCTGTTGTACGGTAATTAATTCTCAATTTGTGGGAGCGACCACGAATATCAATACCGCAGCGACTAAGAACAACTTTACGACCGTAAATGCGTTGGTGAGGGTCGCCAACTAGAAAAATATCATTGCCATCATCTTTAGGTGGAACTATTGCCCTAATTAGTGAGAAAACTGCATCGCTCATATCTTGAGCCTCATCCACGATTACAGCTTTGAAAGGTAAGGTTTCCCCTGGTTTATTTTGTAGTAAACTACAAACATCACGCATTGCATCTTCGCTTTCTTTCCATCCTTTTTGCTGAAGTAAAGAGCGATATTCTTCAAAAACAACCCAAATGGCGGCTCGTTCGGCTCGGTTGAGTCTTGTACCGCGTCCAGTTCGGGTAGCTGTTAGGTATTGCTTGAAGTTTGTAATTTTATTAGCTTGAATTACTTCACGCCATTCGTCTTTATAAAAAGCAAGGGTTAGCGATGGAGATTCAGGTTTACATTCGTAAGCTTTGTCCCAAAGTTCTGCCACTTGGTCATCGTAAACAATTTTAGCGCTGACTCCTTCACTTTTTAGAAATGATGTTACCCAAGCGTCAATATTTTCAACTCGTATGCGGCGCATGGTTTCAGGAGAGCAAATTTTACGTAAGTTAGCCTCAATATCGACTGCAAGGTTGCGGGTAAAGGTCGTAAATAAAATGCGATCGCCTGAATTTGTAAACCGATTTTCTGCCAGCCATTTAGCACGGTGCATTGCTACAACTGTCTTCCCAGTTCCTGCACCACCTAATACTCGTACTGGCCCTTTCCAGTCGCGTTCAACCAAACGTCTTTGGCTGGGGTGGAGAAATACGCGCCATTTTTCTAAGGGTGCAGCCAGAATTTCTAACAGTTCTGCTTCGTTTTCAACAACTCGGAAGCGGCGTTTGCTATCGTCTTTTTCTAGAGCGGCATCAATGTTATCTGTGTCGATAGTCTGTTCGCGGTTTTTATCTTGTGCTGCGAGGATTTCTTCGATGGAGTACCCAGCACCTAACATCAGTACAGCATCAGCAGCTTCTTCGGGTAGCTTAGAGACTAATTGATCGATATCTTCGTCGGTTACAACTGCGCGAATTGCACCCAATAATTCATTGGGAACGCCAAGCCGTAGTAAATATTTATCTGATATTTTATCAAATCGACCGGGAATTTCTGGTACTTTACGACTCGAAATTTCTGCTTCAATTGCGCTTGCTTCTTCAATGTCTATAATCTGTAATGCACCGGATTCTGGGTTGATTTTACACACTCGGCGTTGCGCCCAATTATAAGCATCATCATGGCTATCAACCCACAGAAGAATATAGGTATTGCCTTTATCAGGTTTAAAAACAATAGCTCTATACGATAAGTCAATGCGAACAGATTTTAATCGAGAATCTCTGCCGCTAATTGACTCATAATTAATACTAGAACTAGTTGGGTCTTTCTTGAACTTTTCCAAAAATACATTTGTTTTACCCTGAATTTGTCGGGGTAGCCTACTAAAAGCGTCAAGGAAATCCGCGGATATTGCTAGTTTTGGTTGATGATTTAACATATAATTATTTTTTTATGCTTTTATATTTAGTTAATCATTAATTGATATATTGACTGCGAAATATTTCTGGATTTGCCATAACTTCGGCAATAGTAGCTACCTGCCATCCGGCTGATTTAAATAGCTTTAAACTATTATCTCCTTCAATTAGAACAGCACATTTATAACTCGACCAAGCTAATTCAGCTTCAGCAATAATAACTTCATTACTATCCATTAACTCATAACCGACCTCTGGTAAATCCCAGTTATGCTCTTGCACATAGCGCAACAATTCTAATGTTGTCTCATCAAAAACTAGTTCCTCTAGCTTTTGCCAAGCTGTTACATTATATTGAACTGTTGGTTGAGATTGATTCTGGTTTCCTTTGGGAGGTACTAATGCAGAATTTAAACCATTTTCATTACCTAGAGCAGTCACAACGTAACTATGGTCAAGAAATTGTAAAATATTGAAATACCGTAAAACTCCTCCCCAAGTTTTTTGTAATTCTTTTTCAGCTTCTGTTGTTTGATCATCCAAATAAATAACGACAAACGAACCAGCACTATCAAAAGATGAATGACGTTTACCATCTACAGAAAGGTAAATACTTGCCCAAATCTTGTCGCTATTTATAATCAGATCAACTAAACCTAACATTTTGCCATTTTCTATTGGTTTAAATGCATCTATAATTGAGACATTACTTTTACTTAATACTGCTTCTGCCCAAGATTGACGAGCATCTTGCTGGCTGAAACGAACATTATCAAATTGAGCCGATGTTCTCATCAGAGCAAAGTTTTTCCATAAATCTCTATTTGGATTAAGTAGAAAATTGGTTAACCAAAAAAAACTATTTTTCTGAGCAACAAGCCGTAATTCACTGCATCGATATTTTTCATATAGCGTGCTTTCTTTAGCCTTAAACTGCTGACTAACACCGACTTCTAAAAGGTCAATATAAAAATCGGCTTGCTTATTAGAAAACTGCGATTCTACATCTCCCCAAGTTAAAGACCAAACGTGATATCTATTACTTTTGGCAATTGCCATACGTTGGAGGAAATCTTCAGCAATGCGGTGTGCATGGTATTGCCAGCCATCGGTAAATACGACTATTGGTTTAATTGCTGTTGTATTTTTAGCAGGATAAAAGACAAAATCAGCTAGACTACGAACTTCAATCCCTTCATTTCTGCCAAGTTCTACCTGTGGTTCAACATTCCAATCTTGATTACCAATTCTAATAAAATAACCAGCTTTTCCGTTAACTATTTCTTTGCGAACAATGGTCGGTTCGTTATTATGGCGGTAGCGTCGTAATGCTTCAATCAAACGTAGCTCAAGGATGCTGTCAAATAAGGCATTAAGCTTAACTTGAGAAAGCGCTCCTTGAGTTTCAGTTAATTGATGTCGATGGCTAACAATAGTATTAAGTAAATCAATTGCTGTCCTGCGGCTGGTTTGGTCTTGGTCAAAACTATTACGATAGCCGTATAAGCAGTTATAACAGCCATCATTGCAATCGCAAGCACGTAAAATAATTAGTGCTTTTTCAAACACAGAGAAAAAGTTATTTGGATCTCGTAGTAGTTCGCGTAGATATCCGGTACCACCAGGAATGGTGTCATATAAAAATAGAAAGGGTTTGCGTAACAAGCTAGGTGTATTTTCTTGCGGTTCGTGACTAATAAGGGTTCTGAGGTGGTCTACTTTCCCCTTAAAGTATTGTTTTAACCCTAGTTGTAGGGCTGCAATAAATGAATGTAATTTTTTATCAGAAGTTAAAGTGTCTACAGGTAGCAATATCCTGATTGCTTCTGATTCAAATTGTCTGAACAAGTACAAAATATCGGTAAAATCGTTTTCACTGCTACTTTCACGGCGGGAACAAATCAAGGCGTGTTCTGGTTTTTCCGGGTCAGTTTGAACTTTACCGCAATGGCGACAAATCCGAAAACCAGCACGGGGACGATTGATACCAGCGACTTCAAAGTTTTCAGATTGGGAATTACCCTCCCCAAAATTTACTTCTCGAAAGGTGACTCGTGAAATAAATTCAAAACCAAAGGGAAATTCATCATTTTTAATTACAAAGGTCTTTTCCCGTACTTCTGGTTCAAAATCTACCAGCATTTGTTGAGTGAAAAAAGCTGGTTGGCGCTCATCTTTATCATCACCAATACGGCTTTCTCTAGCGTTAGTGGTCGCTATAACTTGGCGCAGACGAATCATTTTGCGCTTGCGTCCTGCATCCGACCACATTCTGTCCCCACAGCGCGGACAAGCTGGTTCTTTGGCTGCATCTAGAATAGCCGGAGCAGCGTAACAACAGTTTCTACACAATCGCCACTCTTCAATTTTGGAAATGTTTAAGTCGATTTGGTCAATTTTGACGCGGTTCCCCTCAGCGTAAAATACACCAGAAGGAGCAAGTTCTCGCAATGCGATCGCACTAGGACGTTCGTACTCAAAGGTAAAGGTTTCGTACTTCCCAGATGCACCATCCCCTTTAATATTTTTTTGTCGCCAAATAATTGACTTCAGGATTACGCCGGGTTCGGGGAAGGCATAATTGGGTAGCAACCCTTCATCGGTAAAGAAGTTGAAGGTGTTTTTATCGCTGATATTTTTGGCTAACTCCATCAGCCCCCCTCGTTCGCGGTGGAGTTCGGCTAGTTCTTCTTCATGATTTTGACTCTTGGCAGCTTTTTCTTTGTCTTTGATCCGTCGCCGTAAAGTATCACTCTGGTTTTTCAAGCGACGGCGTTCTTCTACTACTTCCTGCAAGCGGTTGACAATGTGCCAACGCAGTCCCCCTTCATCGTTCTCGCCTTTCTCAATAAATATTTTTAACTGTTCGGCGCTGCGGGTGGATATTTGATTTTGGAAGAGGTCGAGAAAATCTTGCAGAAGTTCTAACTGTTGGTTTTCAATAAAACTCAGCCATGTATAAGGAAAGCGAGTTAAATCACGTTGCTGGACGCTATCTAAAACAGTCCCAAATCGTTCGGGGAGTTGCTCTGGAGTAACACCTTGGGACACCCAACGGTCGAGACAGTAAGCAGTGAGTTGGCGTTGTAAAATTGCTGAAGCATCGAGGTAAGAACCGGGAGTATCCACCCCGCCTGCAATCATTAACATTGGATCAGCCCAAAAATACAGGTCGTGGGGAGTACCGTTGGCGATCGCGGCGATAAAAGCATTCCCATCTCGACGACCTGCACGACCAATACGCTGCTGGTAGTTTGCTTGGGCGGGAGGAACGGAACATAATAAAACAGAGGAAAGCGTACCAATATCAATCCCCATTTCCAGCGTTGAAGTAGCAGAAAGAAGATTTGGGTCGTAGCGGTGGCGACCTGTGATAAAGCGATTTTCTAATTCTTCGCGGACATCTCTTTCTAATAGCCCGGTGTGTTCTCTAGCAAAAATGCGCCACACTCGACCTTTAGAATATAAATTGCGGTAAAAATCGCGGGTTTTTCGTTCAGATGGTTGATATTTCCCGGTACACTTGGAACGCATACATGGTGTATCCGTCCACAGTCTTAATTCTTCAGGGGAAACGGTAATACTGTGACCGCATTTGTCACATTCGAGGTGATGGGCTGTAGTATCTAAATATAATGCTGTTTGTTCAATACCCCAGACTTTTGCGTTATTACGTGTTTCCCTCACTCCAAGAATATGATGAGCCACCAGTTGATTTAAAACTAGGTTGTAAAGGTTTTCTACCTGGGCAACAATCAATGGCGTGTAGCTAGAAAATAGCTTAAAAGCCCAATTTTCACACCAAGTTACTTTTCCTGATGGTCGGACTAAGGTTTCAAAGCGGGGAACACTACCATTTTGGACAAAATAAACGGGTGCAAGGGAGGAAGGTCCAAAACCAGGCATAAATAATGGTTGCTGCAATCGAAAGGTTTGACCGCCACTTTCAATATAGTTTTCTGCCATCGAATGCAAAATACCGCCTTGTAGCCGTAGATGGGAAATTAAGCCCAAAAGGAAACGGTGTAGGGTGTCCTGGTCAAGGTTTTCCAGCCCGCCGATTTCGTTGCGAAGTTGTTCGAGTAAGCTTAAGCAAGCAGGGTTCAGCAAATTACTATCGAGAAAAACTGCACAAGTATCTGTGCGTTCTAGCGAAGCTCCCAAGTTTGTCCGCAAACCAATTTCTGCAACTACTTCCCAATCTAGTCGTCTATTAATTAGGTCAACAAGGCTGGGTTTTGCTGTTCCTGCTTGTTGTAATTCTTCCCATTCCCGCAGCCATTGCAAATCTGAGGGCATAAAGGTGGCAATATAATCACCATCGTTACCAATTTGATTTTGCCAATATTGATAAAAGTCAGCCCGAATATCCGCTAAATTCCATGCTATTGCTTTATTATCAAGGTGCTGGCGTAGGGCGGTTCTCAAAGTAGTGCGGAAGGTGCGAGTTTCAAAAAAGCCTGCACGGTGTGCTGCGTCTTGTACAGAGTCGGAAAAAGTAATTAGTTTGCGATCGTCGTTGTAAGCTGATGAAAATAAAGTACCAATTGCGGCACTAGCTAAACTTGCAGCACGAGAACCAAGGATTGCTAAACCATTTTTACTACCACAGAAGGGACAATCATGGTTAGAAATGCGCCGGGAATTGCCGTTTTTGGTTTTTATCGTGCGAACAATCGTATCTTGGTCTGGTTCGATAACTGGAATAAATTCCTGGCTAGCGCACCTATAACAACTGTGGGCATCTGTGCGGTTAAGGGTTAGACATTCGGTACAAAGTTGCCAAGATAACCAACCTCTATCGTTATTTTTATCTTGGTTGGGAAAAACATAGGTAATTAATGGGTCGTTTGAGAAGTAAGCTTTATAGAAGTCCCGCAGGTCACAAGCTATTTTATGGTTCGTTGCTTGCTGCCTTAATCCTCCCCATCCTGTACTACCACAGTCTCGACAGTGTATCACTGGCAGGACACGCCCTTTTTCTTCTGATGCTTGGTCGTCAGCAAATACTAATTGGGGTTCTTGCTCTACAGTCCCCACCATGCGGCGCAGTTCTCGCAACCAAAATTGCAAACGAATATTAACCCAAGGGGCAAGGGCAGTGTGCAATTGACGGCGGGCAGTGGCGCACAAAGCGATTAAACTATCAAATAAGGACGCTTGATAAATTGGGTCATCGCTATCTGGCAAGCGCATTTTCCGGCTAAGTTTCTGCCAGAGTTCAGTTAGGGAAATTGCTCCTTGATCTAAAACTTTGAGTAGATTATGGACAATAGGTAGAGATTTTAAGCGATCGCCAAGTTCAACCCGCCATTCATTATTATTAAATGGTTCGCTAATTGCTTCCTCAAACCATAACTGATATTGGGCGCGAATATATTCTTCAATAGTTTGGTAGTTAGCAGCTTTAAGAATTTCTAATTTATCAGGTTCGGGAATGGGGAGGGGGTTGATGTAAGCATCAAAGAGAAATTCCCTGCAAGCAAGTCTATCTTCTTCAACTAGGGCATTTTCGTCAAAGGGTTCGTCAAAAACCGTAGTTGCATAATCTAACATATCCCCTTTGTTACCGCTACCACCCAAGGTTGCAGAAGTACCAACACAGGCTAAATGACGTTTGGGGGTTTGCAACCTGGCTTTAAGACGGCGGATTAAACAAGCTAAATCTGTCCCCTGTGCGCCATCAAAGGTGTGAATTTCGTCAACTATTAAATAACGTAGGGTTTCTGGTGCATTTCCTACCCATAATGGTTGGTCGCCAGGACGAATCAGCAGATAGTCCAGCATTTTATAGTTAGTTAGCAAGATGTCGGGGGGACATTGGCGCAGGATATTTTTGTCGGTGATGATATGGTCTTCACCCATCATCGCCTTTGGATCTCGTTCCGACTCGCCTACAAATAACCCAGCAGTTACCTTACCTTTTAATTTTGGGTTGTGCCAAATGAGACTTGCTAACCGCTTTGCTTGGTCGGTAGCGAGGGCGTTCATGGGGTAAATTAGCAGTGCTTTAATACCCGGTTCGCTCTCATGCTGGTAGCAGTGGTTGAGGATGGGTAACATAAAACACTCTGTTTTACCCGAACCGGTTCCCGTAGCGACGAGGGTTGATTGGTAGTAAGGTGATTTTAATCGCGCGAAGGCTTGTTCCTGATGGCGGTGTGGGGGAAATGCCATTGGCACATCGGGGAAATAGTCTGCACCTGTAGAACCGGGGCGAAATGGTAAACCAACAGAGAGGTAAGGGCCTTTAAATACAGCTTCCGGTGTTGCTAAGAAGTGTTGCATCAGCCCTTCAAACCCTGGGGAGGCAGGGCGAAATTCGGTTTTGAGAAAATCTTCAATACTGGCGCGAACTTCTGAGGCGACTACTGACGGTATCATGATTTAACCTCCTGTTCGGCAAAGCGTTTTTCAAAGGCTTCCCAGGCAATGTGGTAGTCCTCCTCCCTGTCGCAACGGTCGAAGGGGGCTTGGTAGATGATAGTGCGTTCGATGGGGCCACCTGGCATGGTGTCGTCGATGATGGTGCGTTCGACTGTACCTGTTTTAATCTCTTTGATGTCTTCCCATCCCAGTTCGCCTTTTTTACCTTTGCGGGGGAAGCCAACACCTACAAGTCCTTTGCTGATGGTAAATACAATGCGCCCGTTTTGATCGTACCAAGTATCTTTTTCGTATTGGCGCATAACGGGGAATTGGACACGGTAGATGGTGATCAGTTCTTCCAGGGTTAGCCCTAATGCCATTGCTGCCAGTACATCAATTTCTACTAGGGCTTGGCGGCGTTCGTAGTCGGTGCGGAGGGCAATATTTCGTTGCCAGTGGGGGGTTAATTTGCTGAAAAATTCAGGATTTAAGGGTTTTCTGTATTCGTTTGTTGTATTGAATTCTACAGAAGTCCAGCCATGTTGATTAAACTCTGTTTTATAGCTTGTTTCCCATAATTCGGCATAATGGTTAGTTAAACAAGTAAGGGATAAACAGCGAATAATTAAAGCATTATCGTATTTCGTATCAGAAATAACCGGAAAATCCTCTAACATTTGATGCAAATTAGTTTTCCCTGTTGATTTAACTAAAAAGTCATAAATGATAGAAGAAGTTAAAGCGCTTAATATTAAAAAATCCTTTTGTAATTGATTTGAAAAAGTATAACTTTTAATACCATTAGTATGTGTGGAAATTTTAGGAATAATACTACTAATTAAAGTTCTTTCTTGATTTGGATTTAACATATTACGAAAAACTAAACGATAATATTCTGTAACTTGCTTTGTATTACTTTCTCCATTTTCAATCCAACTGATCGAAGGAACACGATTGAAATATTCTATTTCACTGCAAGCAGGAATATAGTTGGTACGAGGTAAATAATTATCCGTAATTGTAGTTAAATCAATTACATCATAAGCATTTTGACTATTACAAATTGATTTTGGTGTTTTATAAAAAGGAGTACCTACGAAAAAATGAGGACCTGATAAAATCCATTGTTGTGATGATTTTGCGAAACAAGTATTTCTTTGAATAGTACCATCTTTTTCAGCATTGACTTCATTCCAGCAAGTTGAAGGAGTGGCATAATATTTATCTTTTAAATTCCCTAAACGTTGGCTTGGTAAAGCAAATCTTTCTAATACATTTAATAATTTATCAGAGTGTAAAGCAGGTAATCTTGCTTGTAAAGCTGGGGTATTTTCTTCATCATAAAGTGTAGCAAATAATTGTAAAGTATTTTGGTTTATTTCAATAATTCGCTTTTGATGTCCCTCAAGATTCCATTGGTTAAGATTATTTTTTATTCCGTCAGTTTTTCCTTTGCCATTATGTTCAAAACATTTATCAACTGTTTTTGCATGGAATAAATTTGCAATATTATAAAAACTTATTTTATCTAAAATCTTGCCATAAATATTAAGACTATATTTTGCATTATTGTCTACATCTTTAAAGAGCATAATTTGATTTACAAATTGAAAATGATATTTTAAACGAGGATAAATCTCTGTTCTAAAAATGCCACCTTTGGGATCATCGTAAATACTGTCTTGATGAATAAATGCTTGTACTCCTCTTTGATTAGAAAATTGCCAAGATTGAGGAACAAAACATTTATATAAATTTGCTTTCTGTCCAGCTAATAAAGCATAATTTTGTTTTGCATTAAGAAAGTCTTGAATTGCAGTTGATGTTTCATACTCTGAAAAATAAATAGAAAATAAAGTTGGATATTTAACAAATATATCCCCTGCTTTTGCTATTTTGTCTAGTTCACTTGAAGAAAAACCACGCACATCATACAAAGGTTCGGCATCACCCATTACTCCACCTTTATCCCACTCAACTTTTAACCAAGGCGGATTTCCTAGAAACAAATCAAATCCACCATTATCTGCAAAAACATCCGCAAACTCTAATTCCCAATGAAAAAATCTCTTCTCTTTCGCAATCTTTGCAACTATCCCCAACCTCGGAAAACGTTCCGCCAACTTTTCAACATTCACTAGCCCATAATTATCAACAAACTTCTGCACCTCATTCTTTTGTGCTGTATCAGGAAATAACGGTAACTCAGCTTCGTGCTCAAACGTCATTTCAGTCTCACCTAAAATGACCGCCAATTCCATAAAATACTCATACCTTGACGGCAATAAATTAGCTTTTTCGATTTGCCAAAACCACAAAGCACACCAATAGTCCATGACAAATTTCAACCGTCGATAAGAGCTAGAATTACCCACACCTTCGGATAATTTCTCTTGCGCTAAAATCTTATCTTTGATTTCCAAAGTGCTGCTCTGATGTACATCCTCTTCATAACCAAAAATACTCAACGGGTCAGTAGTGCGTTGTCGTATCACTCGCAGTTCATCGGTGTGATGCTGCCAAAGTTCATCTATGCGTTGAGATAATGTCACTAAACGATCAACATCAAAATCGTCATAGGTTGCTTTACAAAATTCCTTATGCCAGTTATTTATAGTTTCAATTTTGTTTGGTGCTAGAGACTTGATAACTTTATCGGTATAATTCGCCATTCCTGGGTCAGGCAACAAAAAATGAAACACCACCCCATCAGGTAACTTTTCCGCTATCATCACCCGTTGGGGTTCGTGGTCATACCAGTATGGTTGTTTCTTCTCACGCGGAATTAACGTAGTGCTGTACACCTGACGACGCGCACCAATTAGTGAATTACCGCAGTGCAGTTGCATTCCAAACCAAGGTACAAAAGCCTTTCTATTTTCCGGTTTGTAAATACAATTCAACCACAAGGACACTTCTGCTAACTCCATAGCAACCGGGTTCAAGTCGATTCCAAACACGTTACGGTCAACCAAAAACATTTTGACTTTCTGCTTTTCCTGCAAATACTCGTCATGGGGAATGCGTTTCTCTAACTCGTCCTGCTTTAACTCCAAGTATTTCTCTGCTAATTGATTAACAGCTTCATTTAAAAATGCTGCACTCCCCATTGCCGGTTCGCAAACCTTCAGCTTGAGAATATCATCAGCTGTTTTGTCCTTGAGCAATTCCTTCAACGCATACTTAACCAAACAACGCGTTAACGATTCCGGCGTATAATAAGAAGCAGAATTTTGACGATCTCTTCCTGCTAACCGATAGATAAACTCACCCTTGGGGTGCATTTTCGCCGTACCATCAGCATTAAATACCCGCTCCGCCGTCGTATATTGTTCTAAATTTTCCAACTTGACGAAGTAAGCAACATCCAATTCGTCATAGTTGTTTTTTCCACTTTTGGGGGTTTCTTCTTCTACTTCTTCCTCGTCATCTTCCCCAGTTGATCCTTTACTGTTTTTCGCTGCACGCTGCACTTCATACAAATCAGTCTCAGCAAAAAAGCCCCGGAAGCACAGTAAAGATTCATACACAGCACCCAACTGGATAATTCCCAATTGTGCATAAGAAATACGTCCCCGACGCTTACCTTTACCCTCCCGTGACAGGGACATTAATTCAATCACGTCTCGCAGTACACTATTGCGGAACTTGACACGATTCAGTAACTTAGTGCGTTCTGGGTCAAATAAATGACTTTTTAATGGTGCAAGTTCAAAAGTGTTATCATAAATTTTCTCTTCAGGTAAATACAGAGTTCCCGCATTACTTGGTGCGTACCCTTGCCAAATTATTTCAAATAGTTTGGTAAGAGAAGCATTAATAAAATAACCATTTTTATCTTCTTCTGTCCGCAATTCTACTTGCTCTAGTTCCCGCAGTGATTCTAAACTATAACCTTCCCGATAAATATCAGCATTCATCGGCGCATAACCTAAATCCCGTCGTGCTTCGATGTAAAAAAGAAATAGCAAACGGTACATATAACGCAAACATTGAATTGATAATTGTCCTGCCTCTAATTGCCCAGAAAATACTCCTTCCTTACGCTTAGTTTTTAAATACCAAACTGTTTCATTACCCAAAATTTCAATTGATTTTCTGAGGGCATATTTCAAATCATCGGAAACAGAAAAAGCATGACGGTGAGAATTTTCATCTAATTCATCGAGTAAGGCTGTACCCTCGCTAGGACAGGTATGTTCTTTATGCAGTAATGTCGCCGTTGCAAGTAGTGTATCCGATTCCTTGCGCGATAAAATTTCTGATAAATCAAACCGCAATAACCGTGATGCATTCCACTTAAAACGGTCAATGAGAATAATTTGATGAATACTAGCAAGTAATAACCATCGGGGTGGCTCATCTTGAGCGAAAATATAATCAGAGACAATATCTTCTATAGTAAAGTCAGACGAAACTAATTCCGTATTTGTATTATTTTGATTATTTTCTTTTTCAGTAACTTGTGCTTGATTTAAATTTAAATCTAAAATATCAATGACTTCATCGCCTTCTGGTAAAGCTTCTATAATCCAAAGCAACGGCACTCCATTACTTTTTTTGACTTCACACAGTATTGGGAGTAATTGCCCTTCATCAAGAATGCGCTGAGTAGGTTCAATCTGATAACCTAAAGCACCAAAAATTTCCGAAAACCATTGCTGTTGAAAAGTTAGACGTTCCGCAATCTCCTTTTCTTTGCTAAAATTATTTATAAATCTAAAATAAGATGCAGCTAAACTTCCCAATAATTCGGGGGGAGATTTTGTTTCATTGTCAGCCGCAGCTTCTCGCCAGCGTTGAGCAATTCCTTTAATATCATCTTTGAGAATAGCATCAATATAATGATTGGAATAAAACTCATTTTCGTTAGCAATTCCTATTAATTGGCTCATACAGTAACCCCCTGCAACACAGCAATAATTTTGATATATGGAGCAGGTTCGGTAGTCATGCTATCCTCCACCCAATGCCAATATTCATTAAAAATTTGCTCAATCCTGCGTTCTTCTTTTGATTTTTTCTGTTCAACTAAAGGAGTACCATCTGCAAAGCGCACTGTTAATTGCTGATAATGTTGACCTTTGAGCTTATCTAAACGATTTAATTGTTCCTGTAATTGGACGTTAGTTTGATCTTCAAATTTCTTCTGTTCCTCTAGCATTTTCTTTTTTGCTTCGCTGACTGCCAACCCGCGTAAATTCAAAAGTTTTTCATCAACAGGCAATATTTGATTGGGAATCAAGGCTTGACCGAATTCGGTACGGCGCAGCGTTTCCTCAAAATCTTCTATATGCTTAACGTTTTGATTTTGAAAGACTATACTTACCCATTTATTGACTAGAGGCTGCCCACGACGGTTAGGAATTATGCCTAACATAATAAATACAACCTCATTGCTCATTAGCTGGGGTAAGGCAATAACAGGTGCTTGATGCCTACCGAAAAGCGTTATACCACGGTCGTTTAACCAATCAACTATCGGATGCAGTTCCCAAAGATACTGAATAGACGGCCAGCGTTCCTCAGATTTTCGTGATTCCTCTAGTTCGCGCATCACTTTGTTGCGATCGCCAGACAAACGCAATGCCTCATTCGATGCAGGTTGAATTTCTTTTGGTAAACGCTCAAAACGCGATCGCAGTTCGTTGGGCATTGTTAACTCGATTAGCAACTCTTCCTCAAAACTACGTAATTGCAAAGGATTTTCTTCATTAACCGCACCCAATGCCGCCAAGGTGTAATGATAATCATCGGGAAATAAACTTGGCATTTTCTGCATAGCTGCTTGTGCTTGGGGTTCCTCACTCACTTCTGGCTCATCCCCAAACACATTAGCAAACCAGTTATCATCATCCTCTATTTTTTCATCCGGTTGCAGCCGTGCATCAAAACTTTCTGCGGTTTCTCCCTGCTCAATTGCTTCTATGGCAGCTGATGTCACTTCCACCTCTTTATCGACATCAAACACCCCCATAAAAACAGAAGGGTCGCCAATATTTTTAATTGCTTGCTCGTCTTTCCTAACTAAAACGCTAACAATACGCTCTGCTTCATCAACTTTTTTGTTATTTGAGCGAGTCAAAAGATAACGAATTTGCGGTTGTTGCTCTTGTCCGTAACGGTCAACCCGTCCATTACGTTGCTGCAAAGCCATTAAAGACCAAGGAATATCAAAATGTATGAGACGGTGCGAAAAATAATGTAAATTAATCCCTTCCGATGCCACATCCGTAGCAACCACCAACCGCAACGGAGATTTTTCATTACCAAATTCTTCGATAACATCCATCAACTCAACATCTGGCATTCCCCCATCAAGGGTAGCGATCGCTTCTTCTTTTAGCTTTAAGTCACGCTTTAAACTCTCCTTAAGAAACCGCATCGTCTCTAAACGTTCGGTAAAAATCACAATTCGGTCTTTTGGGTCTATACCTTTCCAAGCAAATCCTCCAGCTTTATTTGTGCTGATTAGTTTTAACAGCTTTTGATACTTTGAAAAATTTCTATCATTAATGGTTTCCAAAGCTGAATGTAAAACGCTTAATTCGGCAACATCGTCACCAAAACGCTGACCATCAGTTTTTTCTAATCGCTTGATGCGATTGCGTACTGTTTCCAAACAAGCCATCGGGCTGGACAGCATTGATTTTAACAAAGTAGTTTTAAACAACTTACCTACTGAAGCTTTTGCGTCAATCCCAGCCAGCTTTAAGTTATTAAGAATTTCAAATGCTTCCTCTTCTTCTACAGAAGCATTAGTTTCTAGCGCTAAAACCTGACGTTCAGGGAATTTTATAAGAAGTTGGCCAATAACATCTTTCTTAAACCGCCGGACGTACAAATCTCGAATATCTTCCTTGCTGTAGTTCGACTCGTTAGCAATCGCTGTTGGGTCGAGCATATTCATCAAGCTAGCAAAGCTTTCCGCACGTCCATCATGGGGTGTGGCTGATAACATTATTAAGCTATCGGAACGGCTTGCTAAACGGTCAGCCAACTTAGAACGCAGCGAAGCACTGCTACCACGTCCGCGACGAGCAACATTGTGTGCCTCATCAATGACTATTACATCCCACTCAGCTTGCTCGATGTAAGTACGATACTCTCGGTCTTGTTTGAGGGTATCAACTGAGACAATAGCTTTATCATAATAGTGAAAAGGATTATGATTTGTGGGGATACGAGAGCGGATGCGTTGGATACCTACAGAATCAAGGCGTACTAGGGGTATAGTAAAACGTACCCAAAATTCTTTCTGGAACTGAGTCAGCATACTTTTGGTTGTTACAACCAAAATCCGTTTCGCCCGTCTCCGACGCATCAACTCAGCAACCAAAATTCCTGCTTCCAAAGTTTTTCCCAAGCCGACAGCATCTGCAATTAACAAACGTTGTCGCGGCATCGAAAGCGCTTTGAGCGTTGGATCTAATTGGTAAGGCAGCACATCCATTGCTGCTTTATGACCAATGTAAAGATTAGTCCCTGTGGGGGCAGTTTGCCGTAGATGAGCTTCGATAAAAAGCAGCGAATTCCTATAACCAGAAGTATTATCTGGTACTAAATTAGTGTTTTTCGGGTCTAAAACTTCTAGGTTTTCTTCTAATTCTTTGACAAACCGTGCAGTCCGACCTTTAATAAAATCGCTTACACCTACAACTTCAATTACCACAGAACCACTGGGTGTTCTTGAAGTGGATTGTACAAGCCACTCTGCATCTCTAGCAACAATCCGCGCACCAGGGGCAAGCGTTTCCATATAAGCACTAGTCTTTTTAACTTAAATGTGGAAGTGATAGTACATCACAATCCAATGCTTCTTGCTCTGCTTGCCATCCTGAATAAGAAATTTCCCCTTCTGGAAATTTCTTTGGTGCATGAGATTGAGAGAAGTATTGATTACGTAATATTGTAAACTCCAGTTTCAGAAATACTACAGTGAATATACGTAATAATCTATAATCAAAGACTCTGTAATTTCTCGTGGCGGGAGAGTTTCATAATTGCATAAAATACAATCAGTCATAGGAAAGCAGCTGCGACTTATGTTTGCAATTGATTCTGTGAGGAACTTTGAGTTAGAGACATGGTTGCTGGTGATGAGGTGCTGAGAAGGAAAATCTGGGGATGTAAGTAAGCGATCGCTCTGATCGCTCTAAAAGCCCACCGTAGGCATCGCCCCAACTATCGACACTCCCGCAAGAACATCAAGAGCTTTGCTGATGCTGGCTATTGGATAGGTACTAGTCGCATTGGTGTTAACCTTGTACCCAAAAACGAGAATTAGTTCTTTTTACCTTCATGCTTTTAATATATGTTGTGCAATTTTAATCGCTGTTTTTGACCCTTTGGGATTAGCGGATGCAAAACAAAGCAAGTACAGTGGACTATTACGCGAGTTACGTAATACAAGTGGATTTTCTGCAACTCCTGCAAATATAGTTTCTAATCTTTTTACAAAATACCTACCGATTGCCTCACAATCTACAGTCTTTTCTCTTTGAGGGCTGTTCTCGAATAAACTTAGTTGTCTTGTCGTTGTGTAAAAACTGTCAAACCAGTCTGTAGTTCCAAATGTTTCGTCAAGTCTTTTCTTTAAAGATTCTTTGATATTCCCATCTCTTGTTAGTAGCCTATTTATTGCAACTCCCAAAGGAAATAAATACCAAAGGTCAATGGCTTCAGTGTGAGCAATCGCTTCGATTGTTGACCAAGGTATTTGCATTCCAAATGGATCTAAAAATAGTACGGCACGATTAGCCCGCCAATTTTTATCACATAATGTTTTTAAATAATTATTTGCATCATCATTAATTATTTTAATATCTTGATTTTTGTCTAAAAATTCTACTTTTAGCTGCTCTAAATGAGGAATTTTGTTAATATCTTTCTCTATAAATATATATTTGTTAAATCTTGGTTCTACCTGAAGTGCTATGCGTGCCGAACCATCCATAAATTGTTGTGACTCTTGGTCTATAAGTTCGGGCAGTAACAACTGATTTTGTTCTTCTGTATCTTTAAGAGTTCTGTATCCAGTGCCAGCAAATGCATCAATATAAGCGTATTTAAAATTGTATTCTTTTAATATAGTTGTATAAGCAGGAAGATATTTACGAATTCTATTTAATTTTTCTTCTGTCCAATTGCCACCAAAGGTTTGCTTATTCATCGACTTACTTCTTTCTAGTAAATTAGACTTGGGTTAATCTTACAATTATATATCTAAATATTTTTACTATATCTAAAAGAATGATATAATTATTGTAAAAATAATGAATTAATTGTGATGTTACTATTTTTTGGTTAGTTAGATTGTATGAATATCAAAGTGAGCGTATTATATGGTAGTTGTTAAAGGAACCGAAAAAGTAGTTAATCCACTTCAACAAAGTCAACTTAATAAAAAGGGACTGTGTGACTACGTAATTAACATTGCATCAGGTTGTTTGCATGGTTGTACCTTCTGTTATGTACCCTCAACTCCAGCCATCCGAGCAAGGCAATCACAACTAAAAAACAAAGGAGTTGATGACCCGCAAATGGACTGGGGGCAGTATCTCTTTGTGCGTCAAGACATCCCCGAAAAGCTAGAGAAAATACTTAGCCGTAAGAAGGTTTGGCGAGAGACACCAGCAGGTCAAGGTGTAGTTTTGCTCTGCTCAGGTACTGATCCATATCAAAACAAGCAGACTGCAAGTATTACCCGTAATGCTGTTGAGATTTTATTGAAATATAACAAAAGAGTGAGAATTTTGACTCGTAGCCCTTTATGGGTAAAAGATATCGACATTCTTAAGCATCCTAATGTAACAGTTGGAATGAGTCTGCCATACTTAAATGACGATTTAAGTCGGCAAATTGAACCTCATGCACCTTCACCAAATTTGCGCTATGAGGCAATGTTAGAAGGTTACAAAGCGGGGTGTCGGTTGTATGTTGCAGTTGCTCCCACGCCTCCCAATATGGTTTTAGATGATTTTAAAAGGCATTTGGAAAAAATGGTGCGTATCAATCCAGAGGTGATATTTTGGGAACCAATTAATGCCCGTGGCAGCAATGGGAAAAGAATGGTGGCAGCAGGACTAGATTTTGCGGAGGCTGTTATGACTAAAAACTCATGGGCAGAATGTTTTATTAGGCAATGGGAATATATAGAAACTGCTGCAACTGAGTTAGGATGCCTAGATAAGCTTCATATTTGGGTTGACCCTGGATTAAAAGACTATGTAGATAGCAAGAAACTCAATCATTGGCTGTACAAACCAACAGTTGAAAATTGGAACATATCTGAAGATTCACGACACAAGGCAGCTTAATTTTTTATGCGATCACGTCTCATTCAAGCGAACACGCAGAGCGTATCGTAGAGAGGAAAACCCAAGCGATGCCAACGGATGTAAGCAAACGTCCTTAATCCCTCCAACCCCAATGACCAACATCTACAACCTCGGCATAACCGATACTGAATATGCCCAGCTACTAGCCCAAGGCTACGACCCCAATCTAGAACACCAGTTGATAGAGCTTGGCGAGAGCATAGACCAAGCCAGGAAGCTAGCGCGAATAGTGGGACTGACCAAAGATAAAGCACCTGAGACAGACGAGGAGTGGCAAGAGTTCATGGCAGTGTGGGAGAATACTTGCAATGATTCTGTGGGAAAGTGAGCGCTCACCCTCATTCTTAAAGGAAATCCCAAGCGATCGCTATAAAGTGGGTGAGTATGCCAGGAGCAAATTTACTATTTATTTTCTAGTACATTCTAGCCAGTTGTGGCCTTCGCGCAGCGTCTCCAAGAGTTGCGATGACCGAATACTGTGAATTGGCTGCTGAGTTATTTTATAACATTGGGTCAACTTAGGCGACTTGTGCCTGTTCTGTTGATATCTCATTGCTATCGGTGAAATATCAAAGAGCGTATGCGATTGATGAAGGGACTGCTCTGCCCTAAAAGTGCGATCGCTATTTCACAGCAAACGGTTGTAATTAGGGTGCAGTAATTAGCATCTTCCAGTGATACAGCGCTTCCGGCTATTATGAAATATAGTTTTCTCCTTGCCCCTCTCCTATCATCGCTTTCAGCTTTTAGAATGTACCTCATAGCTGGCGGAAGTGCTGTATAAAAATTGATTTTGTAACTGTCGAGTTCTCTTGTCTTTGCGAATCTGGCAAACCACAAAATTGAAGCGATCGCGTTTCTTAATATAATCGCTTTTGCTTTATCAATAACAATAGTAGTTGCTATAAAATTTTATGTCAACTACTATGGTTAGTGAAAATCATCAAAATATTGAAGTAAATCTTGTGTTAGTTCCGATAGAGGAAGTGCAAACAGTCCGTTGGGATGCCAAAAAAGCTGCTCTATTAAAAGATAAAAAAGAGAATTCTGGGTTGTCTTTCAAAAAAATTGAGATTTTGACAGAACAGCTAGGAAATAGATGTAGTGATGCTTTCATCATTCGGTTAATAAATGATGACTTTGATGGTGTATCCGTAAAACAGTTAGAAACATTGTGTAAAGCAATTGGCGCACAGATGAAGGATTTTATTCCGCAAATAGAGCTTAAAATACCTCAATCATCTCTTGACATCACTAACAATAGTTAGTATTATATTAATTATAAGAGAGGAATCAAGCGCCAGCCTCCCAGCTAAATATAGAGGCGCTCACCATTGAACCTTGAAAATAGTAAATTTATTAATCCACCTGGGAGAGTAGCTGAGGCACTGACGCAACCGGAGAAAGCGAGGGGAACAGGAAGGGAAATCGATTTGCGCTGAATAAAAAGTTGCCACAGCAGTACGATAGCCGCTTTGAAGCTCGTTGCCGACTACCGCCCGATCAAGAGATATGCTGCTGTAGCAAGCTCCGGTCACTGGCTAGGAGCAAGAGAATATTAGGCTTCGCCAATTCTAGATTGAGAGTGTTGTGGCTTGCCACAACATCAATTAGTACACAAATCAAAAGGCGATCGCTACGTCTACCAAACTCTGCGATCGCCCTTTTACCCATTTAAGAGGTATTTCTAATGATGACACAACTTTCAGCCCCTGCGCCAACAAAAGATCCGTTAACCACACGCGATCGCCAAATCATTGCAACCATCGTCAATCAATCGGACTATTCAAAAGAGTGCAAGCCCGAAGATGTAGTAACTATCTGGATCAAAAGTGATGATATTGTGTGGGTAAAAATGACCCACGGCTATGCTCGATACCACAAAGAACCATTCAAACGCGCTGTTGCAGACGTTAAAGCGAGTCTTGCTGCTCCAGTAGAGTGCAATCACCAGGAAGATGAGGAATTAAAACAAGCTGCTGAGAAAATTGGCTTGTTAGGTGATTGTGATTGGCTATCGTTAAGCGTCCAATACCATTCTGATAAAGTAATCGGTCATGCTGGTTGTTATATTTCCCACAAGGCTCGAATATTAACCCCATCGGCTGAATGGGATTTTACACTGCCGAAGTGGAATATGCCTGCTGCCATCTGTCCAGACTGCGAAGGACATGGGTGCGGTAACTGTGGGTATCGCGGGACTCGTGCAGAAGACTTGTGCGAACCAGTGGACGACTATCGACTGACCTATGTAGGACGCACTGACCTTCAGACGGCTCACAACGTATATCTAGATGGTGAATTCTTGGGAATTATCTTCAAGGTCAGAAATGCTGATGAAGTCTGGGAAAACGACCCCAAGACTTATTACTGGCGCTGTGGTGATGGAGTCCAGTATTGGAGTGTGAAAGAGGCTGTAAAGGTTCTATCCAGGGCAACTGCTCCGATTGAACTGCCGCAAGTTCGTCGGGAGTTGGTAGCGGCGTAAATAAAAAGGTGGAAGAAAATTCTCTTCCATCACTATTTTAAAATCAGTGCCACTCAGAATTAAAGCTTCGCTTATTTTTTGCGAAAACTAACATTAAAGAAAGGCAAGCAGCTACTATGACAGCTTTTGACTTTGATTCTGCTGAACACAAGGCATACGAAAAGACTCCAGCAGCTAAAAGTATTCCTTCACCAGCAGGCATTTGGATTGCTTACGAAAATCAACAATTAGCAGGATGGTACAAAAATAAAGAACTAGAAGGTGGGAAAGAGTATAAAGTACTTACTAACAAGTTGGACGAAAATGATGAAAAGATAGGCATTCCTGGCGCTCTTTATAGACAACCACGAATACTTGTGATTGGGCGATCGCCTCTGCTATACGGAAACGATAGAAAGGTGATTGGAGTTTGGCGTAGCAGTGATGGTTTGGAAAAGAACGCCTACAAATTCGGTAGGCGGTATATGGTGATTTTCGTCGATGCCCAAAATCAACCTCTTCATATCGCACCAGTACAAATAACTGCTTGGGGAGTGTTTCA
>NZ_JACJQM010000083.1:0-22140 GCF_014696655.1 Nostoc sp. FACHB-888
TCCATTTCCTCGATTTGTGTGCAGTGCCATTATTCAATCCAAGACTTTTATCAAAAACATATTTGGTTTTAGACAGTTTTGATAGTGCTTTGAGTTCCTTATCAAGGATTGATACCAATGAAACAAACAGCTAACAGTTTCCATTTCCATTCCCGTACTACGAAAATTTACTACGGCTTGGAGCAAATAACAACTGCTGGCAATAGCGATTTATGTCAAAGACTCAGCATTGAGATGGTTGATACTAACGAAGAGAATTGACAACCAATATATACCAAACCCGACATCTTATGAAATTCACCACTGTATCTGTTAGCTACTCTAGAAAACTCAATCTTGGTGACTACGAATCGCTGGAACTGGGTTGTTCTTTATGGGCGCAAGTTGAGGATGGGGAAGATGCTGATGGAATAACCCAATTCCTCTATCAACAAGCCAAAGCTTCAGTAAAACAAGCGGCAATGCCTGTCTTGAAAGCCTCAGAGTTTCAAATAAATAAAGCTAAATCTAGCAAAAAATTGTCTGGTGATATCAACGAAAGTTACTGGTAAAGAGGAGCCGGACAATGCAAGAACTAATCAAAGCTTTAATCAAAGCAAAGGCAGAGTTTAACCCCATTCAAAAAGACGGTACTAATCCTCACTATAAACGCAAATATGCAACACTAGATGCTGTGTTAGATGCTGTCACCCCCGGACTCAGTAAACATGGATTAGTAATAATTCAAACCACCGAAATCTTTGAAAGTAAAACCGTGCTGCGGACTCATATTTTTCATGAATCTGGAGAGAGCATCGCTAGTACTTATCCTTTGCCTGAGATTGCTGACTCTCAAAAGTTTGGTGCAGCATTAACTTATGCACGGCGATATGCCGTTTGTGCAATTTTATCGGTGACGGCAGATGAAGACAATGATGCTGAAGGCACAACTACTCCTCAAAAGCCTGAACAACCACAGAATAACATTAGACACCGCAAAGACAATCAACAGTATAGAGTCCAGCCACTAAAACAAGCTGTAACTCCACCATCAACCAACCCAAAAGATTTGCGAGTCAAAGAAGTTCGCACGCTTTTAAATTATCCATTGGATTTAGTCAAAGAGTGGCTGCATTGTCGAAATGTTACGAGTCCGAGTGAGCTTGATTCTCTTGAGATTGACGAACTAGTGAAAACTATGTGTTTGGCTTGGGCTGGGAATAAGTTTGGACATCCGAATCATACTGTTAACTCTTATCAGAAACACGTCGTTGATGCTGTATTACGAGGTGTTTCTGAGACGGAAGCAATTCAAGCATGGATGGAAGGAGCGCTTGCACAAATGCCTGAACTGAATTGAAGTAAACATTTCTTCTCATAACACCAATAGGAAAAATATTATGTCGAGAAAATCCACTTATTCCACCCCTACTGACCAATCCTCACTGTGCCTACAGTATCTCCGCCGTTGTGGAGGTAGCGCTCGATTATGTGCCATCAAATTTAGTCTGGGGGTGATTCAAACGTTGGTCAATCGTAAGCTGGTAAAAGTGACAAATACAGGTGCAGGATTTTTTGTGGAGTTAGACGAAGCCAAATGAAAACTCAAAAAATAATTCAACAATCATCTATGCCCTCAAGCACTCCGAATAAATTAGTTCTTCGTCGGACTCGAAAAAGATTTAACCCCAAAGTATTCATCAACCGCACTATAGAAACGTTTGCAATCGGCTCTCTACTTTTAACTGGTTTCTCAGGAGTGGGAGCGATGGGATGTTGGGGAATGGAGATTATCGAGACGAATGCTGACCCCAACATAATCATCTCTGGTTGGCAGCAGCAGAAAAACATTTGCTTGGGTGCAATATTGGTTAGTTTTTCCGCTTTCTTGGGCAGTTCTCTAATCGGAGCAAGTTTCAGTATTCAACGAGATAAATTTTAGAGAGATAAATGACGATGGAAATCAAATTAACTACATCAGAGATTCGGGCTATCTTGCAAGGATGTCAATATACGTTGCGGCTTGTGGGGAGCAGTAAGGATTATCGCAGGCTTCAATCGTCCTCCTTCCTTTTCTACATCAAATGATGTGGTATTAAACGATGCTTTCAATGTTTTGGGAGAAATAGTGAGCGCAATTCATGACATGGAGCAGATGACCGAATAGCAAACAGGAAAAGTCTAGAAATCAAGTAGAGATTTTCCAACACCGGAGGGCTATTCCCTACCACAGACTAACCCTACACTAGGAGCGATCGCAGTATGGTACAAAACATTGGTATTAAACCAATGCATCCAAGAGAATTCAAAATAATTCACAATGCTTCTATATACCTGATGCATAGACTTAGTGATTATCCTGAACAAACAATAAGTCATTGGTTAGCTGACGAAAGTAGTACAAGGTATCAACAACCAAAACCACAGGTACTTAATCATTTTGGAGCTATCCATAAATTATTATCAGGTACTTAGCGTCAGCCTGACGCTAAGTCATTAGAAAAACCCTACTCACCAGCCGGTAGGGTTTTTATTATTAGTATTAGCAGTGCCGGAATTCAATCGGAACTCAACCGGAATTCAATCGGAACTCAACCGGAATTCAATTGGAATTCAATCGGAACTCAGTCGGAACTCTAGGAGCCGAAACCATTGCTAATTCAAGGAAGCTGTGTAGTTGAACAATTGTTAACACGAGAGGAGGCAGCCAGACAATTGGAGCCATCAGTTGGAATTAGACAGTTCCAAAAGTATTTAGACTTAGCTTCTTTGTACTTGCCAGAATTTGAAGATTTTCGGGACGAAGATAATGGAGGGCTAAACCGACGAGCGAAGTTGACAAACTGGCATTTACCTGTGCTTCAAAGAATTAGAAGTTACGTTTTAGCTAAAGGTTCTTTGAAAAAAGTGGCAATTGAATTAAAAAATCACCCCGAAAAGTTTTTAGGAGCCTAAATCATGATTGTTAAAGAATTTGCACAAGCTCTCAATAAAGTACCAGGAAAGGTAGTTGATGAATTACGCCGTCAATATCCAGAGCAAAAATGGACGGTCGATTCACAAGTTCCAGAGGAGATTTTAGCTAGATTTCGAGACATTACCAATAGTGAGAGATTACAGCCTCAACAATCACCAATAGCAGATATACCCGAAACCACAATCACCAAAGCTGACGAAGCAATTCAACAAGCCTCATACAAGTTGACTGCGGCTGATAAAGAGACTATTTCTGGTGCTATAGCCGTTCAAAATGAGCAATCTAAGATTTTGGGTGCATCAACTGGTGTCACAGGAGCTTTGTTGTTCATGGAATCTTTGATTGGAGCTAAGGGGACGGTATTGGATGCCTTTGCGGAGCAATCTATGTTGGAAGTTGATAACCAAATTACCGAGATAGATCAGAGTTTGATTAATTTGGCAGAAGAAGCCTCAACAAGACTGGGGGAGTCTATCCGAAAAAAGGAACAACTCAAAGCGCGACTCAATTTGTTGCGGGAGAGAGTTTCTTCAATGGGGACACAGATCCGATTTTAGAAGCTTATAAAACAGTGGCAGCATTGCTACAAATCCAAAATGAAACTGTTGCCACTGTTGCCGAAATCCGATTACTTCAAGAGCTATTAACTCATCAAAAGAAAAATCAGGACATGGATATTCTCAGTACGGGATTGTTTGCTACTTCAGTTATTGGCGCTTTAGGTGGCAGTGCATATATCGTTAGCAGCGTTGTCGCTACTGGATTAATTGGTAGCGGGATATTCATTCCCTTGGCATTACTTGTTGGTGCAGGATTAACATTTCTGGGACGGGCATCAAAGTAATAGTGATGGGCGGGAGTGTTTCATAAAACTGTTTCATAGAACTGTTTCATGAAACGTTTCAACGGTTTCATCAATGTTTCAGGGCGTGAAACACCATGAAACAGCATTCTCCCAGCATGAAACATGAAACGTGAAACATGAAACACCAGACAATTCCTTGCTCGAAAGCCTTTATGGGCGGGAGTGTTTCATAAAACTGTTTCACAGAACTGTTTCATGAAACAGTTTCAACGGTTTCATCAATGTTTCAGGGCGTGAAACATCAAACGTGAAACATGAAACACTAGTCAATTCCTTGCTCGAAAGCCGTTATCAAGGGTATTGTTTCACGAAACTGTTTCACAGAACTGTTTCATGAAATGTTTCAACGGTTTCATCAATGTTTCAGCGTCGTGAAACATGAAACGCCTCATTCAAAGATATGTGTAAAACATGGAAAAAATTTGTACTAAGAACGCGCTATAGCACAGCAGTCTCATGTATAAGAAACAACTGTACTTAGCTTTGGCTGGTGTTGGCATCTGCATGTTGCCTGTAATCATCCCTTTAGTACCCAAGTTGGGGGCTTATGCAGAGCTTCAACGGCTAAAAGCCACAGAAGAACTAGAACGTTCGCGTATAGAAGAACGGGCTAAAACCAGTGATGCTCTATATGAGGCGGGAGTGATGCCCACAAGTCGCAAGTTGAGAATTACCAATTACTTTGATAGCACTAAACGCAATCCCAGACCAGACACAACCCTATATCTTGATGATGAGATTGTTGATGTTTTTGACGCAACGGGTAAGTGTATTGGACGAATTGAAGAAGGAATTTGGAAGTGGAAGCACAAAGCTAAAGGGATTTGTAAAAGCGTTCAAAATATCAAACCAGTGAGGAGAAAGTAATGGCTAATAGTTCATCAAGTGCGGAAACTAATAGTACTAGTAACAGCGATGGTAAGCCCAAAGATAAGAAGCGATCGCTTGGTGAAATCATTGATTTTTGTGCCAAGGCTGTTGTGATGATTGTCGGTTTACCCATTAGGGCTGCGGCTGCTATCGTTAATCAGTTTGTTGCTAATGGTGGTGCAGGTCGTGCGTTAGTTGGCGGGATTTTATTTATCGGCGGTTCCATAATCAGTGCTGATTCAACTTGGCAATTAATCTTTCAAGGTCCCCCTGTATGCCCGTGGTTTGAGCCGACTTGGAATTGGCTAAATGTACCGTTTGCACTGTTCAACCCGTTTTTTTACCTTGCATTCATAATTTCTGTAGGCGTTCAGGTAATCGAAGCCCACGCCCTACGCGGTAAGAACCCAGATTCCGCACGACGGGAACTTCAAGACCACATGGTTTATGACCTTGAAACCAAGCCTAGTGGCAAGATTGACTTGGTAGGCCAACTCTGGGCGGACTACAAGACCGCAGGTATACGTGATCGCTCCAGTGCAGGGCTGGTTGTGATTGCGGTTTGGACGTTCGATATTGTCACCACCTTTGCGGCTCGTAACCCATTTGAATTTACAGCCCCATTCATGATTTTGGGCTGTATCTTGTTTAACATCGGCACAATGATGGCTGGTGAAATTGGGTTTGCTATTTGGCGACTGACAAAGGATTAGAACGGAAACCGCCCAAGAAACCAATAACTATAAAAAAAGGGCGGCAACGTTTATCAAGGGAGGCATTTATGCAAAGTAACGATATCCCAAAAATTACAACTAAGGAAACGGAACATTTACGCGAATCATATCCTAGCTTGTCTCACTTGGAAGCTGGAAATATCGCCCAATGGCTGCAAGAGAGAAAAGATGGATTATTTGAAATGGCACGGGCATCTGAGAACGAAGCAGACATGACCCGTGTACTTGGTTTGTTGGCTTCTGGGATCGGAGCAGTTTGTTATGCGGTCAACCCACTGGCACTAGTTGGTGGTTTAATTGGTGGTGCTGCATGGCTATGGTTTGTTGTCGAACACTCCAACCGCACTAAAGAAATTGCCCCCTTGCCTTTTGTACGTGGCAACTTTATAGACGCTCTAGCTCGTGCCGGGGATTATGATGCTAGGAGCAATTATCAAGCGGATCATCTTGCCAATACCGTTAAATTCCTAGAACGACAATCAGCACAAGAGTACGCCTTTCTTCTAGCTGAGTTTGAAAATATTGTCCAGTATTTAACGCAAGTTGAACCAGGAAAACGTTTTTACGCTTATCGCTGGATGTTTGGCTGGTTTAGTAAGCTTAAGGGTCGTCAGCTACCGACTTATGAAAGCATGGCTCTCCATTTACAGGATGTGACAATTGACAGCCGGGTGAATCGGTCGGAGATAAGTGCGATCGCACAGGCAAACGTCCAGTTACCACCCACCGTAGATATCAAGCAGTTTCAATCACCGACTGTAGATATTGGCAAGATGAACCAAGCTGTGGAGCTTTCTAGACCGACAGAGTTACAGTCATCAGATGATGGGCTTGTACCAGACACTATAATTAATCTCCCTTTAATTAATAGGGCAAACGCACTGATCGCTGCTTTAACGAAAAGTGGTTTTCAAGTAGAAGATATGATGAGTTCTCAAGTCATTGCGATCGCTGGTACTCAGCGAGGTGGCAAAGGAACCTTAGCAGCAATCTTAGCAACATTATCAACTGCACTTGACCCCGGATTGAACACCCAATACTTTACTGCTGGGGTGGACGTTTACCCCTTTGCCTGTAACTTGACCTCTGCTCTTAAATACCCGGATAAAGATGCAGATGGGGCTGATCAACTCGTCGCTCGTGATTTATTGAAATTTCTTAAGGGTTTAGATGGAAGCGAACCTTACTCCCATAAAAACTTACTGCTAGTAATTGATGAAGCCATGCGGTTGCTGTCATTGTTGGAGGAGAGCGATCGCACCTGGGCGATTCAATATTTACTTTCTCGCTTCGCTAAATCTGGTGGTACATTAATTATCGTGCTTCATGGCTCTAACCTGACAAGTGTGGTCGGTAAAGCTACGGCTGGGCTGGCAGATACTTTTAAGCAATCAGTTAACTTTATTGGCTGTGTAGCTCAAGCGGTTAGCGCTGGTGGTCTACGCAAAATGAATGTTGCTAGTGGAGAATATTTCAAAGCCAACCCTAACAACTTTGGAGAACCTGTTAGTGGTGGCAACTTGGGCATGATTCCCGAATGGCTAAAGACTTACAAACACCCAGGTAATGGGCAACCAGACCCAGCCAGAACATTACTTCAATTCTTCCCAGAATTAGTTCAACAGCATGAAAGGGCAGTCATACCCAGAGGGGAGAAGATTGCCCCATCAGATGCAGTTAATCATCTAGAGTCCATTTTTTCAAAGCCTTATCAGGAAGTGGAATTTCTGGAGGTAGAAGAGAGCAGTATTTCTGAGGCTGATTTAGAACAGATTGTGGCAATTGTTGCGGCTACTGCTAGTCCTCCAACTTCTTTTGCTGCTATCAGAAACAGCCGCAAATGGGGTGAAGAGAAAAAGAGTGTTCTTTACTTGAGGAATGCCTTGTCACAATTAATTGACAGTAACCGATTGTGCGGAAATGAGAAAGATGGTTTCAGCGTAACTAATATTAACCAGTAACATTCGTCACAGTTCCCGTTGAGTTCTGGTCGAGTTCCTGTCGAGTTCCGGTATTCTTACATCTGTCGACGTTTTGAATAGGTGCGACGGCAGAGGATTGTGCTGACGATGTTGGGTGTGGTTGTTTATACGTTCCTCTGGCTTTTCTCGCTAAGTCATGAAACAACGAAATAGCAAGGGTTTCACACTATATATTCTTTTCAAAAAATTAGCTTTAATGACAATAAATTACAAGATGAAATAGGACTTTTGAATAGAGGTAGTAAGCGACACCGAGTAGCCCATCGTAAACATCTATGTAGGCATCGCTTCGCCAAGGAGATAACGGATGAGGAGAGCGAAAAACTACACTGTGCCCCGATATTTTATTTATCTCGATAGATACATTCTACGTATTTACTTGCCTTCACATATATAGGTTTTTTTCTTGGGTACTTACTCAAAAAAGTATTTTTATTCACTATCATCAAGTTTGACAACTTGTCATTTGACATCTTTGCTACAAAAGGCAAACATTTTAATAAGGAGGTATTTAAGAAAAAATTAAGAGCCACGCTTTGAATTTAGTCCTATTTTCTACTTGCCTACAGCCAATTTTCTATTTATCCATTTTTTATTAAAAAGTATTACTGTTAGCACAAAGTATGATATTTAATTAATAACAAAAAAAGTATTACAGCTACTAAGATTTGCCAACTGTCTTTGGTAGTTGGAAGTTAGTCGCTGTTCAAACTACTTTAGTGTGAGGACGTTGAGAAATTCATGAACCAACTGTATCTACTAAGGAATTTAGGGCTAGCTATAGTCATAGTAGCGATTTTCAATCAGCAAGCATTAGCAGAAGCTAACACTACAAAAACAAGTCATACAGCAGAACTAGTCACTATTAAAGATATTCCCCAAGCTAAAAACATCCAACATCCTTACACCAATATTAAGGAGTGGCTAGCGCAGCAAGAGCAATCGAGTCCGATTATTCAAGTAACAGGAGTCAGGCTAAATCAAACACAAAGTGGTTTAGAAATCATTTTAGAAACATCTGTTACATCTGACAAGCTGCAAACTTCATTTAAAAGTGAAGGTAATACCCTGACTGCTCTGATCACCAATGCTCAATTAAAACTGAGTAGTGGTAATTTTTTGCGCTCTGAAAAACCCATTGCGGGAATTAAGCTCTTACAAGTCACAAATCAGAATCCTGGTACTGTCCAAGTAACACTGACAGGTGAAGACGGATTACCAACAGCCGAGCTGTTTGACAGCGATGAAGGTTTGGTTTTCGCGGTGACACCATCTGTAACCTCAGCAGAGAAGCCCACCCCTAGCCCTTCCCCGCCTACAGCACCCCTACCCACAGACGAGGAAAGCTTACCATTACCTGGTAGTGAAACACAGCCTGCAAAACCATCAGATGCTGGTGAAGAACCGATTGAGCTAGTAGTGACGGGAGAGCGAGAGGAAGGGTATCGGGTTCAAGAGTCAACGACCGGAACTAAGATACCTGTGCCGCAACGTGACCTACCCTTATCAGTACAAGTAGTACCACAAGCCGTGATTCGCGATCGCGGGCTGACACGTGTGGAAGAGTTCACTGAAAATATCAGTGGTGTGACTCGGTTCCCTGGCTTTCCGTTTGCGCCCGGATACCGGGTGCGGGGCTTCGGGGAAAGTTACCAACAACTCCGCAATGGTTTTCCAGACTCGGCTTTTATCAATCCACACGGGTTTGCGAATGTCGAACGGGTAGAAGTTCTTAAAGGGCCAGCTTCGGCAATCTATGGGGGGAATTTTGCCTTCGGTGGTGTTGTAAACACAGTCACAAAGAAGCCTTTAGAGCAACCATTTTACCAACTGAATTTCACGGCCGGGAACTATAATTTTTTTCGTCCGGCATTCGATATAGGAGGTCCTCTCACCGCAAATGGTTCTCTCACCTACCGTTTGAATGCTTCCTACGAATCCGCAAACAGCTTTCGGGATTTTGTCTTTAACGAGGACTACTTCATTGCGCCAGCTTTTACCTGGCGCGTTAGTCCGCGAACAACGTTAACAGTAGAGTACGAGTATTTCAAAATTTCTAATAACATTTTTGGTGCTAACTTTCCACCAGAGCGAGAGTTTTTGCAAGTGCCTATTAGCAGGTACCTTAGCGAACCAGACTTAGGACCCACTACGGGAACAACACACTGGGGATATTACGACTTTGAACATCGCTTTAGTGATAATTGGAGATTTCGGCAGGGGTTTAGCGTACTCGTTGCCGATCTCAATATTGGCTCGGAACGATTGGCTAGCACTGCGCTAGAACCGAATCGGCGAACGCTCAACCGTGAATCCGTTAAGGGACCACAGAATAATCAACTCTATACGCTGCAAAACGAAGTCATTGGCAAGTTCAATACAGGCTCCGTGCGACACAATCTTCTGTTTGGCGTGGAATTAAGTCGATTTGTCTATCCCTATACTCGGAGCAGCGCGCCTCTGGCTTCCATCGATATCTTTAATCCTGTTTATGGTGCTAGGCCTGGAGCTTACACTCTGTTGGACTCTGCGGAATTTGGCAACGATAGTCTCGGAATTTACATACAAGACTTGGTTGAGCTTGCCTCAAATCTCAAGGTGTTAGGTGGCATTCGCTTTGACTCTGTTTATTCCTTTAATGAAAATAGACTAACAAATGAGTTGACAGACCGATCAGATACAAAAATCTCTCCCCGCGTGGGCATTGTCTACCAGCCAACGAATTCTACTTCTATTTATTTCAACTATGCACAAGCCTTCGCTCCCAACACTGGTTACATCACCCGGACGGAAGAATTATTACAACCGCAGACCGGAGACCAGTTTGAGTTTGGACTTAAACAAGATTTCTTCGAGAACCGAGTTTCAGCGACCTTGGCGTTTTACCAGATTACCAGACAGAATGTGCCAACAGCTGACCCTGACCCGGAATTTCGAGACTTTTTCAGTGTTGCAACGGGTGAACAACGTAGTCGTGGAGTTGAATTGGATATTGCCGGAGAAATTTTGCCAGGATGGAATATCATCGCTAGCTATGCTTACACGGACACAGAAGTAATAAAGGATACGAACCCAGAGATAGTTAGCGATCGCTTGCCTGGTGTTCCATATCATAGCGCCAGTTTATGGACGACTTATGAGTTGCAAAGTGGAAATTTGCAAGGATTGGGATTTGGCTTGGGGCTGACGTATGCAGAAGATGCTGAGGTGATACTACCTAATACTTTCCAGATTCCCTCTTACCTCAAAGCAGACGCGGCTCTTTTCTACCGTCGAGACAACTATAGATTCGGGTTAAATTTCAAAAATATCTTCAGCACAAGATATTACGACGTTGATAATGGCTTTGCTTTGATTCCTGGAGCACCTTTTACAGTTTTGGGAACGCTGTCAATCAATTTCTAAATAAGTCGGGGGACGGTATTGAATGTCACATAATGTTGTGATCGGGCAATATGTCCTCTGCATTTTTGATGATTTTGAAAAGATAACCACTTAGGCCAATTAATATACCTAATAAGCCTAGAATAAAAAGGACTAAACCCATTCCAGCACCAGGGCCAATACCTATGATTCCGCCAAATATAAGTACAATGCTACCTCCTGGCTGCATTGCTGGCTCAAAAATGTAGTCAGCTAGTGGCCCTGCAATAATTATGGCTAAAGGCATAGTAATTTCTCCTATCTGCCGTTGCACGCCAAAAACACGCCCTTGCAAATCGGGTGATACCTTGGCTTGCCAGATAGCTTGATTACAGCCATATATAATTGGGGGAAAGAACTTAGTAAAAAAAGCGGCTGTAGCCCAAACAGGAAGGTTTTGTCCCAGTCCCATCAGCATTGTACCCAGTAAACTAGTAAATGCTATCCCAAGCAAAACCCCGTGTATTTTACGCCTCGGGCCACCCCAATAGCCCATCAACAAACCGCCAGCTATTCCCCCAATACCAAAAGCTGAACATACACTTCCAAAGATGAGTTGATTGTTGTTTGTACGAGCCAAAATCATGGGTGCAAATAGAGCCATATAAAAGCCGAAAGTAACATTGATAGTGAAGAAAATAAGTAGAAGTCCGCTAAAGCTTGGACGCTTAAAGATGTAGCAAAATCCGTAAATAGAATCTTGCCATAAACTAACGCTGCTCACTTTTTCAACACCTGTTTTTTCTGGCTGCGGAATATAGATGAAAAGCAATGCACTTATTGCTATTATAAAAGTAAATATATCAATGGTCATAATACCTTTAATGCCAATTACTGCAAACAAAAAGCCTGCCAACAAAGGAGCAAAAACACCCGAAATAGACTCCCAAAGTGAGAGCATACCGCTAGCTCGACTGTATTGCGCTTTTGATAACATTAAGGTTACAGCAGCATAATAGGCAGGAAATTGGAAAGATTCAAATATTGAAGTAATAGCTGTGGTTAGATATAGATGTTTAACTTCTAAAGTGTTAGTAGCATAAAGTATCAATAAACAAATTGTTCCTAAACCTGCGCCTAAGTCGCTGATAAATAAAATCAGTTTTCGATTGCAGCGATCCACGAGCGCGCCAGCAATAGGGCTGAGTAGTATAGATGGCATAAATGAACAGAACAATACCAAAGCTGTAGCTGTGACTTGTTGGGTGATTGTGTATGTCCAGATGGTAAGAGTAAAGCGGGTCATAGCAGTACCCAACTGTGAAATCACCTGGCCAAACCAGATAAGTGTAAATCCCTTCATGCCAGTTAGTAGCTTCGCTTTACTCATCAAATTTCTCTCTTGCAATGTGTGGCAACTATCCGTAAAGATGGCTTTACTAATTCGTAATTCGTAATTAAAATTATCCGAACTTGGTATAAGATTGCTAATGCTTTGAAATGCTACAACCGAACGATTGATGAAATGAGCGATCGCACTGTCTCCATGAAATATTCGGCTAGACTCTCAATAGTAGACTGTCGATGAACATTCTGACTATAGATGAAATCCATCTCCAGTCTGTCCTCAGATATTACCCCGATGACATCTAGTAAATGCGGTCGATTTCCTTGTTTCTGCCTAATTGTTCCGGGAGATTCTGGGGCAAATTGAAATAAAGAAGTTTGAGGAAAATCTACTTGACCAAAGTAGTTGAAAGCAACTTCAGGTTCAGGTAAAGACCTTAATTTTTGGGCAACTTGAATATCTGAAGTAAGATAACGAACAATACCATAGCCGATACCTCGGTTGGGAATGCGTTGAATTTGGTGTTTGACCATTCGCAATGTATCTTCCAAAGTATCTCCATTGCCCATATCTAAAAACACAGGGTAGATGCTGGTAAACCATCCCACGGTGCGAGATACATCTACATCTTCTAAAATTTCCTCGCGTCCGTGACCTAAAAAGTTGAGCAACAGAGAACTTTCGCCTGTCCACTGGGACATGGCACATAATAAGCTAGCCAACAACACCTCTTGAGCTTGAGTGTCGTAAAGAGGAAACTCCCGCAGCAGCACATGAGTTTCTTTTTCATTGAGAAACCTGGAAACAGTGTGGCTAGAATATTCAGTGTTAATGCCTTGAGGATAGTCCACTGGCAAAGGGTTTGCTTGTTCGGGAAGAGTTTCTAGCCAGTAGGACAACTCTTGCTGAATCTTATCTGACTGTGCATATTTGAGCAGTTGTTTAGACCATTGCTGGAAAGAAGTACTCTTGGGGGGAAGCTGAATAGCTTGGCCACAACTAAGCTGTTGATAGACCGCTTGGAGATCCTCTACCAAAAATCGCATCGAAACCGCGTCAATTACTAGGTGGTGAGCAACTATTAATAGAAGGTCTGATTTGTGGGGGCTGATTTCAAAGAGAACAACCCCTATCAGTGGTTCTTGGGACAAGTCGAAGCTAGCCAGTAACTCTGCTGCCGTTGCATCGATTGCTTGTTGGCGATCGCTTGTTGATATGTGCGATAAATTAATTCGCTCAAAAGCGATCGCTGCCCCAGGACTGGCATTATACTGCTCCCAGCCAGAAATATTTCTTTCAAAACGCAAGCGGAGAGCATCATGGTACAGCAGTAAATGTTGGAAAGCATCTTCCAGCAGAGATACGTCTACTTTTTGCCGCACCTCCAGCAGCCACGTTAAGTTCCAAGGATAAGAGTTTGGCAGATCCTGCTCGAATAAAAAGTGCTGGATGGGGGTGAGGGGAACCAAACCCGTTACAGGTTCCTGTGCGGTGTAGACTGCTGTCACTGTGCTAGCTATCGCTGCTACCTCAACAATAGTTGGATGCCCAAACATCTGTCTGGGTGTTAATTGAATACCTGCTTGCTTGGCACGAGCGATCGCCTGCATAATTAAAATCGAATTTCCACCCAAAGCAAAGAAGTTGTCGTGAATGCCTACAGGTTTGACAGCAAGTACTTCAGCCCAAATTTCCGTTAGTATCTTCTCTATGGGAGTGCGAGGTGCTGCATATTCAGTGCGGCTACGCCCTGAGGTGATAGGAATTTCCAAATCAAATTTGCTGTTGACTTGCTCAAGTGCTGGTAATGCCCGCCGATCTACCTTGCCGTTAGGTGTCAGTGGCAGGGCATCCAATATCATGAATGCAAAAGGCACCATATACTCAGGCAACTTCTCACTCAAGAAGTGGTGCAGTTCATCAACGGTAGAGGCTGGCTTTTGCACGGGGACTACATACCCCACCAAACGCTGATTGCTTTGCTGTTGACCTACCGTAACGACAGCTTGATACACAGCCGGATGCTGCACCAAAGCCGCCTCAATTTCTCCTAACTCAATGCGGTAGCCTCCGACTTTAACCTGGTAATCTTCCCGTCCTAAAAACTCAATCTGACCATTTGGTAAATAGCAACCTAAGTCACCTGTACGGTACAAGCGACTACCAGTAACGGGATGAGTGATAAAGCTAGTAGCAGTCTTTTGTTCATCCCGCCAGTAACCTTTTGCTAAACCAATTCCGCCGATGTATAACTGTCCCGGAACCCAAATAGGACAAGGTTCTAGTGCTTCATTAAGGATGTAAAATTGCTGGTTGGTCATTGGATAACCGTAGGGGATGCTTTTCCCGTTTGGGTCGATAGTTTCAATCGGGTAAAGAATTGACCAAACCGAGGCTTCGGTAGCACCTCCTAGACTAATAACTTGAGCGTTTTTAGCTATAGCTTTAATTAGAGAAGGTAAAGTAAGTGGCAGCCAGTCTCCACTCAGGAGTACTAGGCGTAAAGAAGTCAGCGAAAATTCCGAGCGCCCATAGGCATATTCTACTAACATCTGCATTTGGGCTGGTACTGAGTTCCAAACAGTAATTTGCTGATGTGCGATCGCATCCAACCAATAAGATGGATCTTTAGCGGCATTTGCTTCGGGAATGACAATTGTTGCCCCAGCAGCTAAAGTGCCGAAAATGTCGTACACCGACAAGTCAAAGCTGAGGGAGGAAAGCGCGAATACTCGATCGGATGAATTAACATCAAAACGTTTATTGATATCGAGAATGGTGTTAACAGATCCTTGATGGTCTATCATTACTCCTTTAGGCATCCCTGTAGAACCAGAAGTGTAGATAACATAAGCTAAATCTTCGCTTTGCTGTACTGGATGTAAAGCTACCTCGTTCTTCTGCAATACGAATTCTTCTGTATCCACACAAATACAGCAGACTCCCGCAGGCCACTCAAGGGTTTGATTGAGTTTTGATTGGGTAAGAATTACTTGTACTTGTGCGTGTTCTAGCAGATGCGATCGCCGTTGAATCGGCAGTCCGGGATCGATGGGTATGTAGGCTGCGCCAGCAACTAAGATGCCCAAAACAGCTACCACCTGCTCCCATCCTTTCTCCATAACTACAGCCACCAGAGTGTTTGGCTTTGCACCCAAATGCCGCAGTCGATGTCCTAATGCTTGTGAAAGGCTATGCAGTTCTTGGTAAGTTAGGGTACGGTTTGGTGCAATAATGGCGGCATGGTCAGGATGCTGTTTTACCTGAGACTCAAATAAAGTGTGCAGCAGCGAATTTGCTACTGGTGCTGCTGTGGCGTTGAGGGCAGCGAAAAGCTTTCGTTGGCTATCTGGTAACAGTTGCCGTCTGGTTTCCAACCAAGCTGATTCATCATTAGCCAAACGAAACAGAAAACCACAGTAAGCTTCAAACATATCATCTAGAAGCCCACCAGGAAAAAGTTCCTCAACAGCATCCCAGTTAAAAACTAAAGTCTCTTCTTCCTCATAAACTTGATGGTCTAGCCAAACTTGAGGTGTTTGGGTGATGCTGTAAACTACCGAGCCAAATGGGGCAAATGGGTCAGTATTCTGTCCTGCTTCTGTTAAGGTAAGGGTGCTGGTAAATACGACTGGCATCAAAGCTTTTGATTCCTTACCTTGGATGCAAGCTAATTCTCGCAACACTTGTATTCCGTCAAAATAGCGATGATCTAAATCTAACCAAAGTTGTTCTTGTATATTTCGAGCATGGGTTACAAAGGAGTCTAAAGTTGAGTTGTCTACAGCAAGTAAGCTTAATGTCGTGAAATCACCAACAATTTTGTTGACTTCAGGATGCAGGGGTAGGCGATTAAATAGCGTTAGGTTGATGGTAAACTGGGGACATTTGCTCCAGACATTCAGAACTTCGGCAAAAGCAGCTAATAGAACTCCTGATGGCGTTAAACCGACCTGATTAGCTCGTGTTTTCAGTTGTTGCCAGATTTTTGGTTGTAGGGTTGCACTGCGACGCACAAACCGAGGGGAATGTATCAGGCTCGGATGTTTAGCCAAAGGTAATTCGGGTGCGGGTGGCAGGGTATGAATTCGCCTCAGCCAATAGTCCCGCGATCGCTCATACTCACAAGAACCTTGCAGTGCGACACAAGCGAGAACATAATCTCGGAACGATACCGTGATCGCATCTAGAGGAGCATCGGCATCTTGGTAGAGTTCCCAAAGTTCTTGTAATAAAACTTGTAGGCTCCAGTCATCGCCAATTAACAAGTCAAAGCTGATATGTTGCCGAATACACCGTTCATTTAATATAGAAACACGAATGTCGAATAAAGGCCAGCGATCGGTTGGCAGTATTTGATGAGACATTTCTTGGCGAGTCGCTTCTAGTCGGGAAGTTGCTACCTCTGGGCTTTCTCCACATAGATCCAACACTTGAATTTGATAAGGTGGTACAAAGTTCAGAATTTGCTGTTCTCCAGAAGGTAAGACAATCGTTCGCAGCATTTCATGACGTTCGATTAACTTTTGCCAAGCTTTTTCATATCTTTCTAAATCTAAATCAGCGCTTTCAATTTCCCAGTAAGCATGAGCTGCTACATTCCCCAATTCCAGCGTTTCACTACGACCGATCCAGTAAGCTTGTTGAATGTTAGTAAGTGGGAAAGGTTGGTGCCGTTTTTCTCGAGCAGATATTATGGGAGGAAGTGATTGGGTTTGCGAAAGTTCTATTCCTTCTTCTGCAAGTAAATATGCGAGAAGATCGCGTTCTTCGGTAGAAAGTTCATTTCCGTCTGCAAAGCTTTTGATATTCATTAAACTCTAGCTCCCCTTTTCCTTTCTTGAAGCGTCTGTTTGATGTCTTGAGCAGACATATTTTTGAGCCTTTTTAAAGCTTTAGCAATCTTTTCGGTTTGTCCTGGCTTTGGTTCGTTAGTAATAATGGCCTGCGACAAATCTGCGATATTAGTTGCTTTGAAAAGAGTGCGAAGAGGTAGTTCTACCTGGAAGGTATCACGCAACCTAGAAACTAACGGCAAGGCAAGCAAAGAGTCTCCTCCTAGTTCAAAAAAGTTGTCGTATATACCTATTTGTTTGATCCCAAGCAATTTTTCCCAAATCTCAGTAACAGTTTCTTCAACCTCATTTCTCGGAGCAATGTAGGAATTTGATAAATTCGGTCTAGGATGGCTCGACGATGAATTTACTTCTTGGGAATCTTTGACTTTTTGTAAAGGTTTAAAGTTAATCCATTGGTCAATCCTAGCTTTTAAATCTCCTGTAGAAATGACAATTTGAGTCGGTGCATTTATGGCTAAAATACGTTGTAAAACTTCCACCCCTTCTGCAAGTGTCATCGTTAATTCAGCCATACTTGCTCCTAAAGCTGTTGTTGTTGGTTTTTCTTCTTTAAATTGCCAGTTGTCCCAATTTACATTCAGCCAGGGGAAAGAGTGTGTTTGGTTGCACTTATAAGCAAAAGCATCAACGAATATGTTGGCGGCAGAGTAGGCTATACAACCTAATCCTCCTAAAACAGATGATAGGGAAGATATCAATAGACAAAAATCAAGTTCTCTTCCTTGCAATTCTTGTTCTAATACTATTAATCCGCGTCCCTTAGCCTGAAACTGCTGCTCACACTCGGTTTTATCTGTTTCTTGGATAGAGCGAAATGACTTTTCTCTGACAATGCCTGCGGCATGGATGACTCCATGAAGCAAACCAAATTGTTCGTATGTCTGGGTAATGACTGCTTGCATTTGGCTGCGATCGCCCACATCTGCATTTTTCACCAAAACTTCAGCACCCAGTTTTTCAAGTCCTTGCAATTTGTGAATTTTGCGACTAATTTCATCCTGAGAATCGTGAATTTTCAGCCATTTTTCCCACTCCTCTTTTTTGGGAAAAGGCGATCGCCCAACTAATATTAGTTTGGCTTGCACAGTTTTTGCTAAATATTCAGCAAGTACCAAACCAAGACCTCCTAGCCCACCTATGATGAGATATACTCCACCTTGGCGCAGCCTTGTTTTGCTCTCAGCTTTATCATCCAGTTGTATTGCTTCAAAAGTTTGCACCCATCGATGATTTCGCCGGTAAGCAATAACTAAGTCAGACTGTGCTGTTGTAAATTCAGCTATAAGTTGCTTGATTAGCTTATTTTCCTGGGGAGTTTTGATTTCAGGAAGCACAATATCAATGCTGCGGCAAGTTATATTGGTATATTCTTGAGGAATAACTTTACACGGACCTAATAAAGTCGCCTTTTCTGGAGAAAGTACTTCTTCTTCCGTCACTCCCTGCATATTCGCCGATACGACTTGGATTTGCAAAGAATCGGTAAGATTTCTATCTTTAAATGCTTGTACAAAATAAAGTAGGCTGTAAAAACCAAGTTCCTGAGAGCTTTCAAAAAATTCAATTTCAGATTGTTTCTGCTGATGCGGTTGAATGCTCCACAGGTGTGCAACTATTTGGGGAATTTTTCTTAAAGTGCAAAGTTCTTTCAGTAAGCTATCGTAGTCCTGGCGCGATCGCGGATTGATAATATACACACTATCGTCAACTTTGCGAAACTCCTCACCAATCATCACTTTAATAACAGTCTGCTTTTCTTGTACCAAAATTTGGGCAATTTGCTCTCCCAAACCGCATTCATCCACAAACATCAACCAGCAACGTTTTCCGCTTTCTAATTCTCCCGGTTGAAATAATTGAGGTACAATAGAACGTTTCCACGATGGGATGTAAAACCAGTTGGTGATGTCAGGCTTTTTGCTTAATGATACTGAGCAATTAATTTCAGCGTCAGATAACTTTTTTGGTTCAATCCAATAACGCTGACGTTCAAATGGGTAAGTTGGTAAGGGGAGACGATGACGTTTTTCGTAAGCGTAAAATTTAGACCAATCTATTAGCGTACCCTGAAGCCAGAGCCTGCCCAATGTATTTAATATAAATTCTATATCTGATTGTTCTTCTTGAGGATGTCGCAACGAGGAAAGCACAATTTGGCTGGGTTCTTGTTCGAGATGCTGTTTTGTTAAACTGCTTAATGTTCGCCCAGGGCCAACTTCTAATAAAATTTGTTCCGGCTCTTTTAACAGTTCTTGTATTCCAGAAGAAAACTGTACTGTGCAGCGCAAATGTTTCGCCCAATAGCTGGGGCTTGCTGCTTCTGTTGCTGATATCCAAGTGCCTGTAAGATTGGATAAAAAGGGAATTTGAGGGGGGTTCAGCTTAACTTTTTTTACCAGATCGGTGAATAGTTCTAAAATAGAATCCATCATAGAAGAATGAAAAGCATGGGAAGTATGCAAGCGGCTGAATTCTATACCTTTCGCCGCCAACTCATCTTCTAGTTGGGCGATCGCTTCTACCGTACCAGAAACAACACATCGAGATGGTGCGTTAATTGCTGCCAAGGAAATTCCTTCTTTTAAGAAAGGTTGCACTTCTGCTGCTGACAAGGAAACAGAAAGCATCGAGCCAGGAGGTAATTGCTGCATCAATTTTCCTCTAGCTGCCACTAATACCAAGGCATCTTCTAAACAAAAGACACCAGCGAGACAAGCAACTACATATTCTCCAATGCTGTGACCGATCGCAGCTTGAGGTTGCACTCCCCACGACATCCACAATTTAGCTAAAGCGTATTCAATGACAAATAATGCTGGTTGTGCGATTGCCGTCTGTTTTAGTTCCTGCGTTGCTTTATCCATATTTGATTCATTTGGATACAGCACTTGTCGCAAATCTAAATTCAGATGAGGTTGTAGCAGTTGACAGCAGCGATCGACTTCCTCTCGAAAAGTTGGCTCAGTTTTGTAGAGTTCCCGCGCCATATTTACATATTGTGTTCCTTGACCAGGGAACATAAATACAATTGGTCTTTCACTTGGCTTTTGCAAGTGATGGGATTGCTGCAAATTCAATGTTTCCAATGCATTTACCGCATCTTCAACGTTTTGACACACCAATATCCGGCGATAATTAAAAACGCTGCGCCCCACTTGTAATGTGTAAGCTACATCGGCAAGATTAATATCAGGATGCTGTCTAAGATGTTGAGCTAAATTCTTAGTAGCAGTTTCTAAAGCCGAATCAGTTTTAGCCGAAAGTAGCAACAACTGAGATTTTCTCCCCTGCTCCCCTGTTCCCCTACTCCCCTGCTCTCTTAAAGAGGGCGCTTCCTCTAAAACTATATGAGTGTTAGTTCCCCCGAAGCCAAAGGAACTAATACCTGCACGACGGGGAGTGCCATTTGTCTTCCATTCAGATAGAGAAGTGTTGACGTAAAATGGACTATTTGCGAAATCTATTTGAGGATTTGGCTTCTCAAAATGCAAGGTGGGTGGCAGTAATTTGTGTTTGAGAGATAAAACAGTTTTAATTAAACCAGCGATACCAGCAGCCGCATCTAGATGTCCGATATTAGTTTTGACAGAACCGATTGCACAGTATTGTTTCTGATTAGAATTAGTAGGAAAAACTTTAGAAAGAGCAGCAATTTCAATTGGATCTCCTAAAGGAGTTCCGGTTCCATGAGCTTCAATATAGCTAATAGTTTCGGGTTCCACACCTGCTACAGACAAAGCTTCTGCGATCGCTTTTGCCTGTCCGTCAACGCTGGGTGCTGTGTAGCCAACTTTAGAAGAACCGTCATTATTGATAGCAAAACCTTTGATTACTGCATAAATGTGATCGCCATCTGCAAGAGCATCTTCCAATCGCTTCAAAACGACAATTCCCAATCCATTACCGCCAACAGTTCCTTGTGCTTTAGCATCAAATGCGCGGCAATGTCCGTCTGGGGAAACAGCTCCTCCTTCTTGATAAAGATAACCGAGTTTTTGCGGAACTTTAATCGAAACTCCACCAGCCAAAGCCATATCGCATTGATAATCTAGTAAGCTTTGGCAAGCCAAGTTTACAGCAACTAATGAAGTAGAACAGGCAGTTTGAACGCAAATACTAGGTCCGTTAAGGTTTAATTTGTAAGAAACGCGGGTAGCTAGATAATCTTTATCGTTACCAATCAAAACTTCAACAAATTCTGAAGGCTTTCCTAGTTTCCATTGCGATCCCAAGTTTAATAGTGAATAAGTGTTAATCCCTGAACCAGCATAAACACCGATTGCTCCTTGATAATTTTCAGGAGTATAGCCAGCATTTTCCAAAGCCTCCCAAGCGCACTCCAAAAATGTTCGCTGTTGGGGATCTATAATTTCAGCTTCTTTAGGAGTCATCCTAAAGAATTGAGCATCGAATAAATCTACATCTTCTAGGACATATCCTGCTTTAACAAATTGAGGATTTTTTACAATAGCGGGGTCTATATTTTCCTCCATTTCCTCAGAAGAAAAAACCGAAATTGATTCAATGCCATTTTTTAGGTTATGCCAAAATGTTTCAATATCTTTAGCTTTGGGAAAACGACCTGCCATCCCAATAATAGCTATTTCGGTCAAATCCATTTCTTCTTGATTCATCACGGCTTTCCTCCAATAAACACAAAGCTTTCCTTAAACCTCCGCGTTCCTCTGCGTGAACCTCTGCGCTCCTTTGCGTTTAAAATTCTTTGTGAAACTGTACTTTTTTTAAGGCACAGGTACGCAGAGGTTTTCTAAAGTTTACGCTAAATACTACTCAACTTCTTATTGCCACTTCGTTGTTTTTGTAAAGCGGCTTCTTTTCGCTTTTGCCCTCGGTCGTAACCTTCTTTAAAAACAATATTTTTAATTTCTTTTTGGCTTAAAGCTTGCGCTAAAGTATTGATTGTTGGATGTTCAAACATTGTGACTACTGGAAATTCTGCTTCCAGTTTTTCTTGCAACTTGGTATAAGCTTGGATTGCCTTTAAAGAATTTCCGCCCAACTCGAAAAAGTTAAAGTGAATATCTATAGCACCTTCTAAGTTAAGTATTTGAGTCCAAATACTAGCAATTATTTGCTCTAGTGTATTTTGGGGAGCTACAAAAGGTTTATTTGGATTTAATTTGATTGGATTCAGTTCGGCAA
>NZ_JACJQM010000084.1:0-21450 GCF_014696655.1 Nostoc sp. FACHB-888
CTACAAAAGGGGAATGAAGGGGCTGCCGACCGCAGCCCCTTCATTCCCCTCTAAAATGATTATCATTATTGGTAATGGAATAGTTTATTTTCTGGAAGTCCCTAAGAAAAAATTGGATATTTGGGAGATATTGTCTAGATATTGGGAGATGTTGAATGTGGTTGGTAAGAATTGGGAAAATGGATGTTTTGTCGAGGTTTTATCTCAGATGCACAAATTTAGTCAAATCAAGAAACTAATGCAAAAACTGTAATAGTTCTTGATAAATGTGTCAATAATAACGGTTTGGGCGGTTTATCTTGAGAGTAATTATCAATTAGATAGACGAAAAAAGGGTCAAAAACAGGGGTAAATTTTTTTTGTGGATTTTGTTTTTTAATGTTGAGTCTTGGTTCTGTTTCAAGGGGAATGCTCAAGGTTCACTTTCAAAGTGATCAACTACGATAGTCAAGCGATCGCGCATCTTGTGGTCAACCTAATCCAAGATAAAATCAAGAACGAAGAAAATGAAATTGATGATGAGCCAGGGGTAAGGTATGGAAGCGAAAAGCGAGGTAACAATAAAATTTAGCGGCTCACTGCCAACAGCCACACCAGCCGAGAACAAGAAAGTTGCAATCGAGTTGACCGATCAGAACGGTATAGTCTTCACTGCTCAAGTTAATGCCAAAAGTTGGCGGAAGGCTGAAACTAGCGCCTCGGAATTTGCAGACTGGGCTGGGGCTGTATCGGGGAAGCTTGGCCAACGCACAGAGAACGGGTTTGAAATTATTGATGCCGGGATTCAGCTTTTTGAAAAGAAAGCGAAGGAGGTAAAACCAGACGTGGGCGCTGCTGTAGCGGAAGCAGGTGCAAGTTCATAGATACGTGCCTGCGTTCAACGTTTTCCTAACTTATTTCTACGCTACTGCCCGCGCATAAACGGATTCAAGCAGAGAAACCAATTCGTCCACTTGGGACGAGGTAAATAGTCCATCTGGCCCCTGTGGTGTAATGTCAGTAAATGGGGATTCATAGAGGAGCGCAGCATCCATTACGCCATGTTCAGTTAGGTAGTCCACAATCATATTTGCAAACTCAATTTGATTAGAGTTAAGCTTTTTTCCAGATAGGAACCTAGCCAGTTCCTGTTTGGCTACCTCACGATCTAGCCCCACCAAGGAGCGAACGAACAAACCCAGACCCTGTGAATCTTCTTTAGCACGGACGATATCCTCCGCCTCACCCACACCGCTCTGTGCCAGTATGCTCTCTAGCTCAGACAGGTCGGATGAAGTAAGTTGTTTGTTTGTCCGCAGTTTGAAGATAACTACATGATCCTGATGCGATCGCAAAAAAGCCCTTGCTTTAGCTCGGAATTTCTCAAAGTTATCCGATGATGTAAAGCCAGGTAACTCCACTGTGATCTCATCCCCCATCACATCCTCAAAGTCGGTATAAATGGGTTGGCGTTTCTGTTTCTCAATCAGCTTTACTAGCCCCCGCAGGCGTTTGCGTAGTACCTCCAGCATGGGCAATGTCACATCCTGCCACCACTCATCGGTTTGTACATCCTGGATCAAAGGCAACTGCTCTCGTACTAATGGGATAGCTGATTTCTCCTCTAGCAAAGAGGTAAGTGACTTCACCTGTTCTCGTAAACGCTCAAAGGCAGGCTCCGATCGCAAAATTGCTAATTGTAACTTCAACACTAGGACATCAAACCGCTTTGTCTCTTCTGCTTCCGCTTCCAATTGGGAGGGTAGACCAGCTACTTCTTGGCTCAGTGCGCTAAAATCTTCATCGGATAGCGATACCCATGCTTCGGAACTAGCATATTTTTCTACCAGTCGTCGCTTAGGACGTACTACGAAGTTTTCGCTATTCATGGCAGCAACTTCTGTGTAAAGTAGATTAGCCACTTGGTGGCGCAATTCTGCATCGGTCTTTGGTTCAGAGTCGGAGACTTGAGGTGCTTTGATTGTGGTACTGCCAACCTCAACGACTTTTTTATCTAACTCTGTGATTAACTCCAATCGCGCAGTAAACAACTGCTTGCCCAAGGATTTACCTATTGGGGCATCAGTCGTCTCTGGATTATGCTGAAAAAACTCCAGGTTCTGGCAATAGTCGAACAAGTAGAAAAATTGCTTATCTTCTCCTATACCAAATAAATCGGGACAGCGACGGGTTCCCCGTCCTACCATCTGCCAGAACTTGGTTTTGGAGCGTACAAGTTTAAACAGCACCAGATTAACTACTTCTGGTACGTCAATCCCAGTGTCAAGCATATCCACCGAGATAGCAATATGGGGTTCCTTATCTTTGTTGGAAAAGCTATCAATTAAGGTTTGAGGATATGTGGTTTTGAAGGTAATAACGCGGGCAAACTCACCTTTAAAGTGCGGATAGTTGAGATTGAAGCGTTCACCAATAAAATTGGCATGATCTTGGTTTTTAGCAAAGATAATAGTTTTGCCCAGGCGATCGCCACCAGCAACTTTCAACCCCCTGGTCATCAGATGCGCTAGCACCTTGTCTACAGTATCTTGATTAAATAGCCACTTGTTGACTGCTTCTGCTTCCACACGCTCAGGTGCGTTGCCTTCGTCATCCCATTCCAGAGCGTCCCATTCTTCCCTTTCTGCTTCAGAAAGTTCATCATAATTAATCCCCTGGCGTTGAAACTTAAGCGGTACTGATACAGCTTTGGGTGGTACGAGAAAGCCATCATTTACGGCATCTTCTAGCTGGTAAGCATCAGTAGGTACGCCGTTTTCTAGGTCAAACAGTCCGTAGGTGTTGCGGTCTATTTCATCCTTGGGCGTGGCGGTCAGTCCCAGCAAGAGAGAATCAAAGTAGTTGAAAATGGTGCGGTATTTCTGGAAGACCGAGCGATGGGCTTCATCAATGATTATTAGGTCAAAATGCCCTGCGCCAAAACGACGCTGCCCGTCGCGGGTATCATCAATCAGCCCCATCATGGTGGGATAGGTGCAAGCAAACACTCGTCCTTCGGTATCTTTCTCTGTTACCAAGTTAACTGGTGCAGCATCAGGGAGGTGTTTCTTAAATACATTTATTGCCTGATTTACCAGGGCTACACGGTCTGCTAGAAACAGTGCGCGTTTGACCCAGTTACAACGCATCAGCATCTCTACCAATGCGATCGCTGTTCTAGTTTTCCCTGCACCTGTCGCCATGACTATCAGGGCTTTGCGGTCTTTATCAGTCTCGAAGGCTTCGGTAATGCGGCGAATAGCACGAGTTTGATAATAGCGTTCGGCAATACTAGCCTTAATGGTGGCTTCTGCTAAACACTTGCGGGTAGTCCGGCGCTGTACAAGCAATTCCAACTCGGTTTTTTTGTAAAATCCCTGCACCTGTCGCGGTGGGTAATTGGTATTATCCCACAGCCAATGCTCGTAACCGTTGGAGTAGAAGATTATTGGACGCTGACCGAACTGCGTTTCTAGACAATCGGCATATAGTTTAGCCTGTTGCTGCCCGATGCGGGGGTCGTTTCGGGTGCGCTTGGCTTCTACGATCGCCAGGGGTTTACCATCATCGCCCCAGAGTACATAGTCTACAAAACCTTTACCCGATGCGTTGGGCATCCCTGTAACTTCAAACTCGCGGTCGCGGGGTTGATCGAGCATCCACCCTGCTTCTTTCAGCAACAGGTCAATGAAGATGTCGCGGGTTTGTGCTTCAGAATAGTCGTGAGTATCTGGTTGGGTAGTGCTGGCTTTCTTGGCTGCTGTTATCTCTGCCCGCAGCCGCTTAAGTTCTTCATCCAATGCGTTCTTGTCAGCGAGAAGTGTTGAGAGTTTTTCATCGCGATCGCGCAGTTGGGTTTCTAGTTTCTGGAGTTGCTCAATGGTTTGTTTAGGCACTGGTGCAGTTTTGGGCAGTGCTTCCGGTTTGAAGGTCAGCCCCGGTTCTGGTTTACTGCTGCGTCCGTAGGTGTGTGCTAACCAGTAAGCAACGTGAAAAAATTCCCGTACTGCGTTTATGGCATCGTTGACAGGGATGGGTTTGGCGCTGTGGACTGCTTGATTACCCAGTTTGATAATGACCCGTGTTTTGTTAAATACTGCCTCGCCTACCAAAGTTTTAAAGGTGGGTTCATGAATCAGGGCGCTCAAGTTGTCATGATAGGGCAGTTCTAAGGAATTATCGTATTGATACAACCAGTTTACGGTTAACTCCAAGGCACGACGGGCATAAAAGCAGGCGGTGCGGGGGTCGGGATATACTGCACTAAAAGCTTTATTTGCGGATTCGTAAATTGCGGGGAATTCAACTTGGAGGAATGTAAACTGGCTCATTAAATTAATAAAGCTCTTGTCAATTTAAATACATTATATTCAGTATTCATTTGGGCTTCAAGTTAGAATTCCACGGGCTGTTTATCCCGCAACAAGAGCATGAAAATCTCTCCCTCATCTCCCACCCTGCGGTAAGCCAAAGCTACATCACTCCCTACACTTCCGTTCTGACTTCGGCGTGAGTGCTACTTCGGCGATCGCTTCTGAGCAATCCTTAGAGATGGTTAAGTTATTTTCCCCTTTGGTGATAATTCTGTAAATCGCTGTCTAGTGACCAGATAAACACTTCACTCATTTGGAAAAGATTACAAGACTTACGAAATTCCTGAATGATACTCATATCTCCAAAGCTGGTTCCTTCTGACTTAAGAGGAGCTTTGTTTCTGCCAGCCAGATCGGGGAAGTCGTCAATCCATTCCAATATCTCTGCGGTGTTCGGGAATGTAGTAGGTTTCCAGGGAGCTTCGCCTGTGAATGCTTTTTTAACCTCTTCAACAAAACGTTTGGCGGTTTTCCTTCGCATTGTGCCGTCACCGTTCTGGGCAATGTGGTTGCCTGTTTCGAGTATCGTCGCCATAGGCAACAAAAAAGTACAGCCAGATTGAGCATAGGTCTGAAAATCTTGGAGGACTGATGCTCTATGCTGATTATAGTTGGGGACGTTGAGTATTTCGAGGAATATGCTGGTATCTATCAGGCAGATACTACTCATTGCCGTACTCCTGCAAACGAGACAGCCATTCCAAAGCTTGGTGTTTTCTGTCTTCAGGTGTGTGCGGCGACTTGACGAACCGATCCACTACCCCAGCAGTTACCAGTTGACCGAGCGGCCCCTGAGATATCAGACTTGGGAAATCGTACATCTCCCCAAGCCGTACAAGGCGGCTATCTCCTGACTCTGGATTGCGGAAACAAAATACTACATCACCGAGGGCAGCATCGGGTAAGGCATCCATTAAGGCTGGGTTGTGGGTAGAAAGCAGCACCCGCAATTTCCGCCGCTCGGCAATATCCCGGATGCTGGCGAGTAGATGCTGGGCGCGGTTGGGATGAACGCCGTTGTCGATTTCCTCGATTACCACTAAACTACCAACGGGTGCTGATAGCATAGCCGCCGCGATCGCTAACACCCGCAAAGTGCCATCGGATAATAATGCGGCCTCACAATAGCGACGGGTATTGCCAAAGGTTTCTGCTAATTGCACCATCACTTCATCCCGTGGGCCGAAAAGGAAATCTAGCCCATCTATAGCCTGTTCTGGTAGACTCTGGATAAAGTTGAGAATTGCCTGTTGATTTTCGGCTTGGTTCTCCCACAAGCGATACAGGACGCTGGAAAGATTGGTACCATCTTCTTGTAATCGCTTATCAGATTTGAAGCTGTACTCCCGCATTCTGGCGGGAACGGGATCTAGAAACAGGATGTTCTTTAAAATTCGTTGATATTCGCGGACGGTATCAGGAATTATCTTTTGGGATATGGGGTACTTTGCATCAAAATGGGCAGGGGTGTCTAATTGCACGAATATAGCCATCTGATCGCTGCACGTTATTCGTGGCTTGTTCTTCCCCCTTGTAAAGTTGTTATATGCGACACCAACATCAGTCCCTACTCCTTGAGAAGGCTGATCTAGGGCATATAGCGGCACTTGACTTGTCGAGCCAACGATTCGCTCACTACTGATGTGCAGTTCTCCGTCACGCACATTCAGGGTTATATCGAGTTGGTTCCAGTCTGGGTAGTCTAAACGGCAACCAATGGTAAAATTTGACTCTCCCCGATGGCACAAGTCATTTACTCGACCGCGTACAACGCGCTCTGCACTATTCACCGCATATTGAATGCTGGAGAGTTTTTGCCCTTGTGCTAGCCATGACAGAAAGCGCAAACCTTCAAGGGCGTTACTTTTGCCTGCGGCATTGGCTCCGATTAGTACAGTTAGCGATCCAAGGGGTAAGCGGCTTGTGCTGTAACTTTTGAAGTTGGCGAGGGTAAATTCGGTTAGCATGGCGTTCATGTCATAATTCTCCTCGATAAACAATATCGGCGTTGATCTGATCTGTAAGATAAGGAGCAAAACCAGCAAGAAGAATAGACACTGCTACCATATCGCGCATTTCAATCTCTCTAAGTACACCATTGGAATTGCCTCCATGCCTGATTCCAGGATAGTCAGAGGCAAATCCATATATATTCTTCAAAGATGCTTTTAATGTTGGATGTGGCCAGCTTTTTAGCTGATCGCAGATGTCGCCCAAACTTTTTTTGCTTACGCCTGGACAGCGTGCGCCCATCGCCTCAATCAGATTGATTTGTTTCTGAATACAAGTTTTGATTCTGGTATCTGAGCAATCGATCCGAAGGTCGCGGATTGCGTTCTCAAAATCTTTCATTAGGCCATTGAGGTGAGCATCTTGACTAGTCGCTGTTCTGATGTCACGTATGAGATTTGCAAAGATCCCTGGAAGTGTTGGGTGAAGAAAACAAGGCCGTCTCAAGTCATAACGCAGGCTGTATTTATTTATAAAGGCATTAAGTAAATTGAAATAGCGGTTGGCAAGCAAATCGCCTCCCAAATCTTCTAGAACCTGATAGGCACGCTCAAAGAATTCCACGAGAAACCGTTCGCCACGAAAATCCTTAGACTTTGTTTTCATAAATGCCTTTTTTGCCTGTGCTGGATCACTCCTGATTTCCGCAAATCTCGTCTCAGCCAATACTTTTTCATCGTGTGTCTGATTCAGTGGGACAATGATTACAGCAATTAACTCTGGGTAAAGCTCGCTGAACAAGTCATCAGGTGCTTTGGGATGTCGGGCAAGTTTGCTCCATATTTCCCGCCAAGATTCAGACCAAACTCCAATGAATTCCCCACGCATAGCTATAACTCCCCTCGGAATGCACGATGTTGAAGGGAGGCGAAGAGGGCATCGAGTTCTGACAGTGAGGTGCGGTGTGCGGCTTTGAGTTTTTCTACTGCTTCGACGCGTTGAGCAAATTCACCCTGTAACTGCAAGGGTGGCAGCGAAACAGGGGAAGATCGGACTTCCGAAACACTTATAGTATTAAGACCCGATGTTGTTTTCCCAGACTTTAATAAGTGTTGTCTTCCCCCAGGCGAGTTAAGGTAGTGGCAGGCGTAAAGTGGAACAATCTTATTTGTGTCGAAACGAGCGCGGATGATATGGTTCTGGTGAATACAGTTAGGAATAGAGCCATCCCACAAAGCTACACGACCTATCTCGTTAGGGTTTCCATGTCCTTCAACAATTAACAGATCATTTTTCTCAAGTAAAGTTCGAGATATTTCAGCATCAGTTGCACAAATCATTTTGATTTCACTGAGGTTGAGAAAGCCTCTATAGACATTCGCAACTCGTAAGTATGGAACTTCACGAGGGTATTTTTTTCGACTGCTGCTAACCTGAAGTCCACCTTGTACATCTGCGATTTCCCCAACTTTTGTAAGATTCCACCCTTTCGGATTCGATTTTGGATCGCCGAACATTTCTAGAAAGATGGCTTGGGTGAGGGTGTCGAGTTGTGCGATCGCTTCCCGACGTTTAGACCTGAGTTCTTCCGCGCGATCGAGTATCTCTGCAATCCGTTTCTGTTCTTCTAGGGGTGGGAGGGGTATTGAAAACTTTTTAATTTCCCCAAGTTGAAGGTCTTGAACAGCATTTCCTTTAGCACTTCGTTTAGCTAAGTCTTGAATGAATGGTGTTCGTAAGTAACGAAGAGCAAACTCTCCTATAACCCTGCTTTCATCGAAAACAAGACGTGCAACATTTTGGGCAATAGCAATCTTCTCGTTAGATTGGCAAATTGCACAATGCCCAATAGCACCTGTCTTTGCAAAGAGTATATCCCCAGTTTTTACCTTGCACTTGTCTGAAAGTTTTTCATAATCATCAAGAGATATTCGTGGTGCATTGTGGAGGTCAACAATGCCATTACGTATTTGTGTGGCAGATACTAGAGGTATTCCTTGAGGATAATACTTTGGGCGAACTGTTAAACCATAAGTAATAAGCTTAAGCACGTTCTCAAAAGGTACAACCTCCCACCCCTTGAGGTTTGCTGTCTGATTCCAAAACTTCTTAAGCAAGTCCGAATTGCTCGTCATTTCAGCAACCCCTCCAAATCCTTCATCCCCTGCTGAATCTCAACCTCCAGCTTTGCCAAATTAGCGAGGATGTCTTTGGGTGCGCGGTGTTCCACCTCTTCATGCACCACTTCCTTATAACGATTCAAACTGAGGTCATACCCCTGAGTAGCAATATCAACCTTTGGCACACAAAAACTCTGAGCCGTGCGCGGCCGCTCTCGTTCTGTAGTATTCCGCAGTTGCCAACGACTCAACACATCCGGCAGATTATTTTTAATATGTTCCTCTGCTGTTAGCTGGGCAGTTGGTACAGCCCCTAATTTATCTTCAGAAAGCAAAGGCGCTCTTTTATCGTCCAAACTCCACCCGTCAGCATCCACATCGTAGAACCAAACAAAATCAGTTCCACCAGAGTTAGTTTTTGTAAATAGTAAAATCGCAGTAGAAACACCCGCGTATGGTTTAAATACACCACCCGGCAGAGATATCACCGCATCAAGCTTCTGCTCCTCGACCAACAGGCGACGCAATTCCTTATGTGCCTTAGAAGACCCAAAAAGCACCCCATCCGGCACAATCACCGCCGCCCGTCCCCCAGGCTTGAGCAATCTCAAAAACAGAGCCAGGAATAATAATTCTGTTTTCTTAGTCTTAACAATCGCCTGCAAGTCCTTAGCCGTGTTCTCATAGTCCAACGACCCAGCAAAAGGCGGATTAGCCAGGACAAGGGTATAAGATTCTTCATCACCCGAATGCTCCTCTGCCAGCGAGTCTTTGTAACGCACATCCGGGTTTTCCACTCCATGCAGGAGCATATTCATACTGCCAATACGGAGCATGGTATTGTCAAAGTCGAACCCGTGAAACATCTGATGGTGGAAGTGTTCCTTCAACTTGGCATCGCGCAGAATTTCCGGGTGATGCTCCCGCAGATATTCATTAGCAGCCACGAGATAGCCACAAGTACCACTAGCTGGATCACAGATCACATCCCCCGGACTTGGTGCGGTCAGTTCCACCATCAGCCTAATAATGTGGCGCGGCGTGCGAAACTGTCCATTTTGTCCAGCCGAGGCAATCTTGCCCAACATATATTCGTAGAGGTCGCCTTTGGTGTCCCGGTCTTCCATCGGTACACCATCCAGCAAATCCACCACCTTAGACAGTAGCGCTGGTGTAGGAATCGTGAAGCGGGCATCCTTCATGTGGTGCGCGTAAGTCGAATCATCCCCACCCAAAGTCCGCAGAAAAGGGAAAACATGATTATTGACTACAGCAAACATCTCCGGCGCTGCAAAGTGCTTGAACCTCGACCAACGCAAATCATCGTAGTCACGTTTTTTGATATCTAGTCCCTCTTGGAAAATCCCCTCTGGGAAAATCCGGCGTTCCATCGGGCGCTTGAGTCGGTTAGCTTTGTTTTCTTCTAGGGTATGCAGGTCATCGAGGCGACGCAGAAACAGCAGGTAAGTAATTTGCTCAATGACTTCGAGGGGATTGGAGATACCACCCGACCAGAAGGAATCCCAGATTTTATCTATTTGACTTTTAATTTCCCCTGAGATCATTTGTGTTTGTCTTATCCGGTAGAGTGCAAGTAACTAGGTGAGCAGCGCAGTCTCACATTTTATACTCGATAATAATTGCAAGCAATGGGGCAATTATAGAGATTAAGCAGCTTAAACAATAAAATATTTCGTACTGGGAGTATGACTCAGTTACCCGAAACGTTTCGGGTAATTTTCCCTTTAGCTTCATTTTGGTGGGAAGTTCGACAACTTCAACAAGTACAATCGAGCGAATCATGCTAATCGCTGGTAAAGTTCAGCATTTTTTCGCAGTACATAACTAGCGGCTTGGTTAAACTCACTTTTTGGGTAGTTTAACAAATCTTCTAGAGAGGCAGATAACAATTCTTCAGTAGACATCCACAACTTTTGCGCTAATGACTGCAATTTTTGCAGTTGCTGCTCTGTAATATTAATTGTTATAGCAGCCATATTTCCTTTTCATAGCTAGTCTTTGTCTAACATTATTATCTGGCATTCACCCCTCATCAGCCATCAAAGCTTCCAACTCTTTCAACAAAGATTCTAGTTTCTTCTGCTTCTGGGGATTGTCCCACACCTTTGACTTTTTCGCTTGCTTGTATGTAGCTTCTAAACGACTTTGCAGTGGTGGAGGTGTGACAGATGGTTGTTTAGCTTTGACCTGCCGTTGAATTTCGGAAAGGGGTAAAGAGAGCGAAATTGCCGCTTCTAGGAGTTCAATTCTTTCTTCTTTTGATGTCAGCTTGGCAATCTCCTTGCCCTTGGTGTACTCAATTTGTCCAGCACGCAGGGCTGATAAAATATCATCTGGCAGTTTCAACAGTGGTAGTCTGGTGCGGACAAATGATTGCCAGCTAATCTTTCCCAATTCCGCGAACACTTTCTCTACTATTTCCGCCTCGGAATTACCCGAAACGTTTCGGGTAATTTTTCCTTTGGCTTCATTGTCCATTCTGTAGAGTACAGAGGACACTTGTGCTGTCTCGCATCCCAATCGCAGTGCCAACAGTTGCAAAGTTCCTTCAGTTTCTTCAACTGGGTTTAAGTCCTCCCGTTGGAGATTCTCAGTCAGGGCATACTGTACCGCCTGCTCATCTGACATCTCCCGCACGTTTACAGGCACTGACGTTAAAGCTGCTGTTTGTGCTGCCCGATATCTGCGCTCTCCTGCCACTAACTCATACTTATCCCCGGCAGGTCTGACCAAAAGGGGCTGGAGGATGCCGTTTTGCTTTACCGATTCCACCAAGGATTGCATCGCTTGGGGGTCAAAATAACGCCGAGGTTGAGTAGCAGGAAGGACAATCTTATCCAATTGCACTGTAGAAGAAGTCAACTCATCATCATCTTTGAACAGCGCGACGTTCTTGAGTTTGCTTCTAGCAGCAGGTGGTTGGCTGGCGCGTCTGGTACTCATTTATATCTCCTCCATTGCAGGTGGTTGGCTGGCGCGTCTGGTACTCATTTATATCTCCTCCATTGCAGGTGGTTGGCTAGCTCGTCTGGGATTCATTTATATCTCCTCCATTGCTTGTGCTATCTCGTCAAAAATGCGGAGAATAGCAGGATTTTTATTAGGGCATAATGCTAAAGGTTTACCATATTCAGCAGCTTCTGCCACTGCTGTAGCGCGAGGTAGGGGGGGAAATATCCTTGCTAAACTTGACAGTTGCTCATGAATTGATTCAAGAGTTCTCTGGTCTAGGGAATTAGCAGCAGAGTACATTGTCGGGAAAAATCCCGCTATCTTCAAAGAGCGATTCAGCTTGCGCTGCACTCTTGCCAATGTTTTCAACAGCGAGTCTGTTCCCTTCAATGCTTTGAACTGACACTGAATGGGGACTAAAACATGAGTCGAGGCAACTAGGCTAATTTGACTAAGAATTCCCAAACTGGGAGGACAGTCAATCAAAATAAAATCGTAGTTGTCCAATTCAGGAGCAAGTACCTCTTTGAGTCGAAATTCTCTCAATTCAGCAAATATCAATTCTTGTTCGGCATTAGCCAGCAAAATGTTGGCAGGGGCCAAGTCCATGCCGTCCAAGTCCCGATGAATGGGAATGGGTTCATCTGACTCTGATACTAAAGCATCGTAAATAGTTTTTGACAAATCAGCCGCTTCCAACCCCATGAACGTTGTCAGGGAAGCTTGGGGGTCTATGTCTATCAACAGTACCCGATGACGGCGTATAGAAAGGTGATAGCCAAGATTTTGGGTTGTCGTCGATTTGGCGACACCACCCGCTTGATTGAAGAGTGAGATTATCTTGGTCAATTTCACCGCCAGCACATGACACTGGACAAAATATACCCCATTGTGCAAAATAATGGGCAGTTTTAACAGATGCGATCGCACTCTTGGCGGGCGCAAAGCGCCAGAATCCTATTTAAACATGACCATCGCATGACTATTTAACTTAGTTTAATGGGAATACTGTAGATATCTACCGACAGCACAGTAATGAAAACTGATGCCTGACAATCCAAAAAAAAGCTGTATATGGATCTCAATCCTGTTCAAGAGTTAAGGAAACAAATAGAGTCTGAGATTAAAACCTTAGAATTAAAGATTAAAGGGCAAAAAGGTGTTCTTTTTCTTATCAAGACTCGTTGCTCAATCAATTCACTTAAAAGTATTGCAGCACGCCTAGATAGGATTGAAAAAATACTCCAAATACCAAGTTACGATTTAGTCTTTATAGGAAAGATAGGCGTAGGTAAAACCACAGCAATATGCCACTTGTTCAATTTAATTCGTGAAGAAGAAAAAACTGTAGGTAAAACTGGAAGAAAAACTAAGAAGATCAGTGAGTTATTGTCTACAGGTGCAGGGCGAACTACTATCTGCGAAGTTGTTATCAAACCTTCTCACTCTGTAAAAAGCTTTCTTGAGATAGAACCATATAGTGATGAAGAAGTTAAAGAATTTATCAAAGAGGTTTGCACATATTTTTGGAATAAGGAGCATGACCAAGATTCCGATACGTTTGATCTGCCTCCTGCTGAACTTCTCAGGGCTATAAGAAATATTACTGATCTTCGAGATTCTCAAGTTGGAGGGAATCGTGTAGATAAAGCAGTTGAACTAGCTCAAACTTGCTCAAATCCCGACATTTTTATAGAGATTGTTTTGGAACGTGCTGCTTTATCAAACAGAAAGCAAACACGATTAGAAGCATCTCGTGAATTTAAAACTATAGAAGATGAAAATAAATGGTTGAGAGATAACTTTGCTAGTTTTAATCTTGGAAAAGTTGATGGATTTTCTTTACCAAGGAGAATTAATGTTTGCGTTAGTGATAAGATTATTGACTTTAACAAATATCCTAAATTTAAATCAATCATTGACACTAGGGGCATGGATGATGTCAGAGATAGAAAAGACTTATCTGATTACATTCGCGGTCGGGATGACTCAATTTGTTTATTTGCAGAGCAATTTGTGGCTGCACCAAGTAACATAAGCGAATTATTGAAAAGATATTTGACGCAAGAATCAAAAGATATTGACATAAAGCTTGCACTGTTGGTTCTGCCCCGTAAAGGTGAACCGGAAAATGTCCTTGGTTTAGATGGGAAGGTGGAGGATAGAGAGGAGGGAATTGAAGTAAGAAGAAATCAAATTTATGATGCTTTCGCAAAAGACAAAATTAAATTTCTTTCGCAAAACATCCTTTTTTATGATGCACTACAGTTTTATGATGATGAGTACACACTAAAATCTCATTATGAAAAGGATGACGTTATCAATGAGAGAAGTCATGTTTTAGATAGAATTAATGAACTTATTTCTAGAAAAGAGAACGCTTTACTGCGAGAAGTAGACGATTATGAGAAAATATTTGGAATCATCAAGAGTAGTGGCGTACTTAGCCCACAGGAAGAAAAATTAATAAACGATTTAAAAAAAAATATTGATAATCACAGAAAATCAAAATTTTTCAGTGCTTTGGAGTCCAAATATAAAAATAACTTAAAAAGTTATAATGTCATGGTTTTTCGGGCTATAAATAATAGATTTGGAACATATAACATTCGAGGTATTGATATATACTTTGATGCGTTGCATGTTTCAGAAAAGTTGCTTAGAGATAGATTAATCGAACCAAAAGCTGAAATTATTGGTGCTATTGAATTTGTAGAAGAACACGCCTCTGATACTTCAGGGTTGAAGCCTGTTATGCAAATTCTAAAAGAACAAGTAGATGAGTTTTTTGAAAAAACTGTGATTGAAATTAGTCAAGAGGTTTATGAGTGTATAAAAGATAAGCTTGCGCCACAAAATCACTCGAATGAATTTTGGGAGTACGCTCAAAATAGATGGGGAAAGGGGTCTGGTTACAGAAATGATGTGCTGGGGCAATATGGCAACCAAATTGATGGTGTAGATGATTGGTTGTCCGAGAGAGTACAAGAGCTATGGGAACAAAACTTTATGGATAAAATTTTGGAATTCTTTGGCGAGGGGTAATGCAATCGGCCTAAAATAATATCCGTTTTAGGGATATCTGCCCTGCCGAATCGGTTTATTTTCATAGGTTATGGGGTGAAATGAGCAACCATGCAGAAAGTTATGCTAAGGAATTGATAAGTCGTTTTCAATATCCCGATCGCTAGGGATAAACCTGTACCAATTGATCTATCTGAAATTTAAAAGCCTCAAATCCAAGATGAGCCGTACAAAAAAGCTGTACTAAATAACCTATAGGTTAATTGGTACATGGAGAATTGCTAAAAATATCGATTGACAGAATGCTTACGCAGCATGGGTTATAGCCTTAGCGTAACTATCTGTACGATTGCTCATTTGACTCCGTGCTTTGTGGATATGGGATATGCTTAGTCAGTCATTAGACTTTTTGGCTCTCTCATTTTTACCTAATTTACGTCATAGTTTGTGGATTAGTAATATTTAATTTTATGTCTGAAAACAATACAAACAAACTCAAAACTTTGCTTATATTTCTAAGTTTATTGACTACAGTATTCATTATTTTATCTTTTGCAATTGCCTACTTTGTGTGGTCTATATCTCCAGTAGATAAACTCATAGAAAATGAAACGGAAGCTTTAAAAACTACTGCTACAATTTTTGGTGGAATTGCCGTAATGATCAATGCTTTCTTTGCAGCACAGCGTGCAGATGCTATGGATAAGACTGCTAAAGCTGCACTAAAAAATACGGAGATAGCGGATGATAAGCAAATTACAGAACGGTTTGCAAAAGCAATTGAACAATTAGGAAACGATAAGATTGAAACGCGTTTGGGTGCAATTTATACTCTAGAACGAATTGCTAAAGATTCCCCAAAAGACCACTGGACAATCATGGAAATTGTCACGGCTTTTGTCCGAGAGAATGCACCCTTGAAGAACAAAAAAGAGGAGAAAACAGAGAATACAGAAACATTAATCAATAATTCTCTGAATGTTCAAAAGCCAGAGGAGATAAAGCAACAACCAAAAATTAGGACTGATATTCAAGCAGCCCTTACTGTTATCGGACGTCGCAATTATGAATATGAACAGGGAAATCAGAGACTGGATTTAAGTAATATTGATATCAGGGACGCAAACCTTATAAAAGCCAACTTGGAAAGAGTAGACTTCATTGGGAGCAACTTGGAAGGAGCGTTGCTCCGGGAAGCTAGGTTGCAAAATGCCTATTTCAACGGAGCTAGCCTGCAATGGGCAGTCATTTCTGAAACCAATCTACAAAAAGTAGACCTTTCTGGAGCCAATTTACAACAAGCAAACCTTTATAGAGCAAACCTACAAAGGTCATTTCTACAAGGAGCTAACCTGTATATGACAAACCTTTCTGAAGCTAAGTTGCAAGGGGCAAATCTTAAAGCAGCCAAAAACCTAATATCACACCAAATTGAATCAGCAGAAGGTGATAATAAAACTATTCTGCCTAGCTATATTAACGAAGTACCAGAAAATTGGCAGAAAGATAATTAATTACTTCATTGACGTATTCGCTTGATGTGAGATTTAGCGTCAGTCGTTTAACGAATTTAGATTGGTGTAGAAGATGGTATAGGATCTAAAACCCAATCACAGAAACCGCCTTCCGTTTCTGCTCTGGCGTGACCTCCAGATAACGTTGCAACGTCCCCAGATCGCTGTGACCAGAAATTTCTTGAATAGTTCTCAAATCACTTTGTAAGGATTAAATAAATCCTTTAACACCCATCACAAAAATTGTGCGAGAACCCGAAATTTTTCGCTCCCCTATTAGAGGCTCATCAATACTGACTCATGATTCTACCGATTTATTTAATATTAGTTACTTTCTTGAATAAAACCAATTCGTTTTTTGGGTTTTTCAGGATTAAGCTTAGGTAATGCCATTAAAAGAAAGCTTATCTGTGAAACGTGCTGTATTAATTGAATTGGTTTACCTTCTTCTGTTAGACCTAAGAAGACAATCAAACTGGGATTAAAGTAACCTATATTAGATACATGAAATGTAATGGATTGCCCAAAATAAACTAGCCTTACACCAACTTCTTGATCACTATCTAAACTTTCATCAAAGTCATTAATTTGTTTTATAAGAATTTTAGCCTGCTGACTTGCTAAACTTAATCTTTGTAAGTCGGCTAGAAAATTAGTTGAATCTAGAGCTTTAGATTTACGTGTATTCTCATTAATTAGCGTTCGCTGTATTCCATGCAAAGAATTTAAATGAAATTCAGTCATACTTTTAATAATTAAAAATTCAGCAAATTTTATATAAGTTTTAATGAAATAAAATGGGAATGTCAATGATTTTTATAAGTTTCTTACAAAACGTAGCAGTGATCGCTAATTCAGTGCTACCTCCTGTGTGAGTCTGGTACAGAAATATTCAAAAATCCAAAGCAGAGATCGCGTTTTGCTTCTGCTTTTCAGTGACACCCAGATATCGCTCCAAGGCTGCCAAAGTCCGATGCCCCGAAATCTCCTGAATATGGCGCAACGGTATCCCGGCATCGCTCCCTCAAGGTTAACGCAGTCCTCCTGAAACTGTGGGTACTAACGCCTTCAATGCCCAGCCGCACACAGGTATTCGATGCGATTATCAGTTAATTTCATTACTCATCAATCGTGTTCCACTTAATGCCAGAAAAGCGTTTGGAATTTACTTTGGTATATTTTTCGGTGTGGCGGATGTCCCTGTGCCCCAAAAATTCCTGAATAAATCTGGTACTATGCCCTTCATTCACAAGGTAGTAACCGCAAGCATGGCGTAACTGGTGCGGATGGATTTTGATATTTAACAGAGCTACTTCCCCCAACCTGGTCAACAATCTTTGTACCGCAGCCGACGTTAACCTCTCTCCCCTTTCCCCAATAAAAACGTAATTACCACCAATATTTAATTCCTTTAATTCTTTCAATGCCTCGATTTCATCCACAGGCAACGGATGAACCCCGCTATCACTCCCTTTTTTGCGCGTGATAAAAATCTCCTCATCTAAAAATGAAATCGCATCCCATCGCAAATCGCAAGCTTCCGACACCCGCAGCCCGTGGCGAAATATTAACAGTATCAAGGCATAATTCCTCACCTTGTACCGTCCGTAAACTTTTGCCGCTCGCAGAATGCTATTTACCTCACGTACTGTAAGATATTCCCGTGACCTGTAATCCTCATTCTTGCGGCGTACCAGCATTTTGGCTATTTACAACTGTTCGTATTATACGGTTAATTACGAACACTTCCCTTTCTCTCAAACCCTGATTCTCTCGTGAATATCCACCCCGAAAATTGCCTCAGTTAAGCCACGCTTATCATTCACACCTTCAAAATCCCAATTTCAGCCCCATTCATAAGTTTGGCAAATATCCATACCTCTCTATACACCAGTCTGTACAAGGACTGGGGGTTAATCCTTGTAGTGCTAACTTTGGCTGAATGTAGCACTACAAGTAGTGAAGTGTTCTTGTTGCGCTAAATTCAGCCAAACAAAAGCCCCGCATTCATAAATATCTTGGTAGGGGGCATTGATATCAGTCGTGATATCATCAGTTCTGCTCTTTTGAAAAGCGATCGCCCCAATAAAAAAAACCGGCGTGATGCAGAGTAGTGCAAGCAAGATTTTTCCCGAAACGGGAAAGCGATCGCAGACTAACCAATTACACACAACGGATAAAGAGCCACTAGCTCCCGTGAACAAGCTCCAAGGCAGAATGCATCAGGAAGCTTCGTCGTGGCTGGCTAACTGTTTTCCATTAGACGAAGATATTAGCATCAAGGACTAGATTTGTCGCAGTGAAATTATTCAAAGTTGCCAAGGCGTTAAAACCGTCAGCACCACCATTAGAGTCAATCTGAATTTTGGTAGAAGCACCAGATTGTACAAATCGTAGATAGCCATCGGTAATCGGATTGCTGCCACTGTATCCTAAACTCGTGAATAGTTTACTCAAGACTAACCGATCTTGATTCTGATTAAAGTCAGTGATAACATCACCTCTACTGCCCTTGTCGCTTAAAGCTTGGTAAACAAACTGGTCATGACCAGCACCGCCAGTGAGAATATCGTTGCCAGCGCTACCGATGAGGATGTCATTACCGCCGCCGCCATTGAGGGTATCATTGCCATTCAATCCATTAATTTTGTCATCACCCAGAGTGCCAACAAGTTTATCCTTGCTATTGGTACCGTTAATGATGTTAAAAGTCTTTGACTGGAAAAGAAACACACTACCACTGTTACTTCCTCCTTGATCGTCTTGTGGCGCACCGATTAACAAGTTATTTGCTTCGATAGCTACTGAGAAACCAAAGGAGTCATCTTCAGCCGGACTGGGATCGAAAAAGCTCTGGATAAGATTGCCGCTAACGGCATCGAACAGGTAGGCAGCACCACCGTTGGTTGCTGCTGTATCGTCACGAACTGAGCCGATCAACACTTGATCTCCGTTGATCGCTACTGAGCTACCAAACAAGTCACCCTCATTCGCATTAGGGCTGAAAAAACTTTGGAGCAGATTGCCGCTAATGGCATCGAACAGGTAGGCAGCACCACTGCTGTCTCCAAATCTGTCTTCCCCTGTCGCGCTAATGAGAACTTTGTTGCCGTCGATAGCTACTGCTCCACCGAAGAAGTCCATAGCATCAGGGCTAGGGTTGAGAAAGGTTTGAAGTAAGTTGCCATTAACATCGAACAGGTAGGCACTACCGCTCTTGTTTCTGCCACTACTGCCTCCGGAAGCGCCGACAAGAACTTTGTTTCCATCAAGGGCTACTGCCGAACCGAAAAAGTCCTCAACACTTGGATTAGGAGGGAAAAAGCTTTGGCTATTTTTGCCACTGACGGCATCAAATAAAAAGGCTGCGCCACTGACACTTGCAAATGTGTTGTTCTGTACATCGCCGACAAGAACTTTGTTTCCGTCAAGGGCTACTGCCGAACCAAAAACAATTGAGTTTGAGATCGAAAAGGTCTGGATTAGCTTGCCGCTATCAGCGTTGAACAACAAGGCAGCACCATCGCCTCCAAAGTCACGCTCTCCTGCTGCACCGATTAGCACTTTATTACCGTCAATGGCTACTGCGGTTCCGAAGGATTCACCGCTATTTAATTGCGGGTAGAAAAAAGTTTGGGTTAGGTTCCCACTGACAGTATTAAATAGATAGGCAGCACCACTAAAGCTTCCAAATGTCTCACCATTGCGTGCGCCCACAAGAACTTTGTCCCCAGATATAGCTATTTCAGTACCGAAAGCATCGGTAGAAGAACCATTAAATCTAGCTGGGTTAGGGTTAACAAAGGTTTGTGTAAGGTTAAAGATGGTATGAAAATACGAATTGGTCATTGATATCACCTAATTACGAGCAAAGTTAATTTTTATCTTACCGTTCGCGTAATCGAGGATGGATTTGATGAAATCAAGGAGGAGAAAAGGCGATCGCCCAATAAAAAACCTAATAATGGAGAGAGGACAGGCACGATTTTTTCCCAAAATGGGAGAAGCGATTGTCTACGGTGCGATAAATTCAGCTTCAAGTTAGCACACTTGTAAATACTTGTGTCAATTAAATTACCATATCGATGAAACAGTTGCTGGGCTGGCATATTCAAGCAATCGTTCCCACCCCAATACCCATGCAGTTTTTACTCTTATCTCTTTACCGTTGCTGAATTTGATAAATTCTCTACCTTCGTCAAAAAATACATCAACAACCAACTGATTCCGCACATCGCGTCGCCACATTTTATCTGCGGCATTCCACCACCTCTGCCCAGGCGAAGAGAACATCTCCCTTTCTAAATATTCATCACGCCATGCTTTCGGCTTCCAATTATCCTGTAGCGCACGAATTAATAAGGCGTTGGGGAAAATCTCTTTCTCGTGTTCACTCAACCACAGGGCATATTCAATTGCAGATCGCAATGCATCCTCTAAGTCATACGAACAACCTTCAAGTGCATTTTGGACTTCAGCATCGGCAAAATTCACACCGATAGTTACCAGCGCTGGTTCGTATTTCTTAAATACCTCGTACTCAACCGATTCCTTTTCCCAAAACCACATAGTATACCCCTAACTATGTTGAGCATCTAATCAAAATTTACCATCGAGCATCCCAAACTGGGGTTATAATTACGCTTACATTGCGTTGCACTATTGTCTGCAACTGTTGAACTCTGCGCTGAACTTTTCGCCAAAATCTACTTGACAACATATTTATATATTTATATTTGTTTACCAAATTAATTGTCAGCAGATTTTGCAGAACTACAAGTAACTGGTGACTGCTGCCAGTTTTTGTGGGGAGTGCCAGTAGATGCGTTGGCTGTAAGTACTATCTCACCTTTAGTATTAGTTCCCCATCCAGTAGCCTCGACAATCGGTACTGGTGGTGTGGGGATAGGGGGATTCTCTTTAATAGTTTGCTGAGAATTAATATCATTGCTTGGGCCCAGAGTTGCCCACTCTGGTCGAACTATATTGCTACTAAAAGCTTCTCTGGGGTTAGGAGGTAAACCACCGCGTCCAGTAATGATAAAACTGTTTTGAGCATAACCTGGACTGTAACAGCCCTGCCCTATCTGAGTGTCTACGGCTACCGTGGGTAGATTAACTAAGCCACTGTTGGGGTCAACGCCAGGTGTATTAAGTTCTACGGTGCCTTGTGTACCAAATTCTGAACTAGCAGTGATGTCACTCAAGGGAGTTGGACTTTCACGGAATTGAATACCATAAATGTCATTCGCTTTGATATCCACTCTCCCACCAATGCCAGTAAAAGCATTAGCAGTGATATCGCTGTTTTCACTAGGCACGGCAACGATGAAACCCGACGGTGCGTTGATAGTGATGTTACCGCCATCTCCACCCTGTTGTGCTGTGCCTGCGGTGGTGGATATTTTACTACCACGGCGCAGGAGTAAGAGGTCTTTTACAGATAGAGTAATGTTTCCTCCATTACCCGATGTCGTTTGCGAGGTAATACTTCCCTGGTCAAGACTCAGAGAGCTT